>JAYUBZ010000050.1:0-8143 GCA_043740595.1 Gammaproteobacteria bacterium | reverse complement strand
TTGTTTCAGCGTTGCATTGATGTCGACGCTGGTATCCTTGGTGGATTGCAGGGTCGCCTGGGTCGGCACATTGTCGGCCTGCTGGATATCGATGGGCGTTATACCCTGCGTGGTCAGCAGATTGGCCGCGGCGTAGATGGTCGCAGCCTCCAGATGTCCGACCACGGCGTCGCGCTGACGATCACGTCCGGTATATTTGAAAACCGGCACTCCTTAAAACTCCATGCCGAAGGTGGCGCGCATCACCTGATCCATGGTGGTCAATCCGCGCGAGGCCAGTTCGATGGCACTCTGGCGCAGGCTGCGGTAACCCGGCTGCGCGCGCGCGGCCTCGCCAAAGGCGATGGAATCGCCGTGGTGCAGGGCGCGCAAACAGGCCTCGTCCATATCAAGCAATTCGTAGACGCCGACACGCCCCCGGTAACCGGAATTATTACAGTAGGTGCAACCGCGACCGCGCTGGAACTGCACGCTGTGGCCGCGTTCGCCCAACTCCTCCACCACCACTTCCCGCATCGCCGGCTCGATCTCATGCGGCTCGGAGCAGCTCTCACAGATCTTGCGTACCAGGCGCTGGGCGAGAATACCGCGCAGGCTGGCGGCAATCAGAAAAGGCGGCGCACCCATGTCGATGAGGCGCGAGGCGGTGGAGATCGCGTCGTTGGTGTGCAATGTCGACAACACCAAGTGTCCGGTCATGGCAGCGCGCAGGCCGATCTCGGCGGTTTCCTGGTCGCGCATCTCACCCACCAGGATAATGTCCGGGTCCTGGCGCAATACCGAGCGCAGCACACGTGAGAAGGTAAGGTCGATCTTGGTATTGACCTGCACTTGGTTGATGCCCGGCAGGCGATATTCCACCGGGTCTTCCACGGTGATGATCTTGGAGGCCGGCTTGTTCAGTTCCTGCAGCGCCCCGTACAGCGTCGTGGTCTTGCCGCTGCCGGTGGGTCCCGTCACCAGCACCATGCCATGCGGGCTGTGGATTTGGGCACGGAAGCGCGCCAGCATGTCGGCCGGCATGCCGACAGACTCCAGTTGCAACATGCCGCTCGACTGATTAAGCAGGCGCATCACCGCCGACTCGCCGTGCTGCACCGGCAGGGTGGACAGACGCACGTCGACGCTCTTGTCACGCACGCGTATGTTAAAGCGGCCGTCCTGTGGCAGGCGCTTCTCGGAAATATCCAGGCCCGCCATGAGTTTCAAACGGGACAACAAGGCACTGGCGATACGCCGCTCGCCGGTGGTCTGGACACGCAACACCCCGTCCAGGCGGAAGCGGATGCGCAACTCCTTTTCATCCGGCTCAATATGAATGTCCGAGGCGTTCACCTGCACCGCGTCTTCAAACACAGTCTGCAACAGCTTTACCACCGGCGCATCGGTCAGCCCCGCGGTGGCGGCCAGCTGGCCGATGTCCACGTCGTAGGCCTGCATCTCCTGACCCAATTCCTGGGCCAGGCCGCTGATCTCGGCAGTGCGCCGGTACATGATGTCGACGGTCTTGAGCAGATCCGACTCGCGCACCACGGCCAGGCGCAGCGGTTTGCGTGCGACGCGCGCCAACTCATCGTAGGCAAAAATGTCGGTCGGATCGGCCATGCCGATCAGCAGACCGTCGCGTGTATCCTCCAGGGCCAAGGCGCGGAAACGGCGCGCCTGCACTTCCGGGATCAATTGCACCACCTCGGCCTTCAGGTTATAGCGCTTGAGATCGATATAAGGGATGTTCAACTGGCGGGCGAGAAAGTCCAGCATCTGGTCTTCAGTGACATAACCGCTCTCGATCAACACCCGGCCCAGCTTGCGCCCCGACGTTTTCTGGTCGGACAGGGCAGCGGTAAGTTGTTCCGGGGAAATCACCTGATGTTCGATCAGCAGGTCGCCAATGCGAATTTTTTTCGGTTTGACGTTCGTCACCGACATGACGTGCTCCTCGCGAGGTGTAGCATGCTCAATTAAACTCTCCGGACCTGTAGGTAACTTTAGATAAGGAATAGGAAAATGCTACATATTGATTGCAAAATGCGGGCCAGAGCATCCACTGGTCCGCAAGTTTTCGTAAGCGGCCGGCGCTAGAACTATGCTCCACGTCGTGCTGTTTCAACCAGAAATCCCGCCCAACACGGGCAATATCATCCGGCTCTGCGCCAATACGGGCGCGCGGCTGCATCTGATCCGCCCCTTGGGCTTTGATCTGGAAGACCGGCAACTACGGCGCGCCGGACTGGATTACCACGAGTGGGCCGATGTGCGTACCTACGAGAACATGGAAGGTTTTCTGCAGTCCGTGGCGCCGAAACGACTACTCGCCTTCTCCACCCGCGGGCAACGGCGATATACGGAAATGGCCTATCAGGAAGACGATGCCCTGCTGTTCGGCCCCGAGACCCGGGGCCTGCCCAAGGAAATCCTAGAGGGCCTGCCGGAAACACAGCGCCTGACCCTGCCCATGCGACCGGACAATCGCAGTCTCAATCTATCAAACAGTGTGGCCATCGCGGTGTACGAGGCCTGGCGGCAACTGGGATTTGTGGGGTCCGTCGAGACGTCCCGGTCGTCCTAAAGTGCTTTCTGGCGAATAGTGGGCAGGGGTCCCGTCCCACAACTAAGAATAAAACGGGCAGGATTGTATCGGGCCTGCGTGGCTGATTCGACTCCGCACCCCCATCCTAACCTTCCCCCTAAAAGGGGGAAGGGACGAAAGTCGTGTCGGTGGGGATTCTGGACGTGTCCGGTGGCAACCCCTTTCCCCTTACACACAGTGCAAATGTAAAATTCAATAGGTGAACCTGCACAGGCAACCCCTTCCCCCTTTCAGGGGGAAGGATGGGATGGGGGTATGGCGCTGGGCGATAGCCGGAAAGATTAATTATGGGGCGACCACTACAAAGCGCTTTCTGGCGGATAGTGGGCAGGGGTCCCGTCCCACAATAAAAATAAAACGGGCAGGGTTGTACCCGGCCTGTGTGGCTAATTCGACTCCGCACCCCCATCCTAACCTTCCCCCTAAAAGGGGGAAGGGACTAAACCCGGCGGTGGGCAAAACCCACCCTACTCGGGATGCCTAGGCTATTCCTGCCTTGGCTCTCTTCGCAGCAGGGCCTCCACCGCCGCTTGCGGAGCAAGCGACTCCCACAACACCCGGTACACCTGTTCCGTGATGGGCATATCGACCTTCAGCCGCTGCGCCAGGGCCTGCACCTCCCGCGCCGTCACCACGCCTTCGGCCACTTGGCCGAGGTCCGCCAGGGCCAACTTCAGTGGACGACCTTTGCCCAGGGCCAGGCCGACCCGGCGGTTGCGCGACTGATCGTCGGTGCAGGTCAGCACCAGATCGCCGAGACCCGCGAGGCCCATGAAGGTTTCCGGCCGCCCACCCAGGGCCGCGCCCAGACGTTGCATCTCCGCCAGACCGCGGGTAATCAGCGCCGCGCGCGCATTGGCGCCGAAGCCGAGGCCATCGCTGATACCCGTGGCGATGGCCATGATGTTCTTCACAGCGCCCCCCAACTCCACGCCGACGCGATCCACACTGGTATAAACCCGCACCCGATCATTGCGCAACCACTGGGCGATGCCCTCGGCCACCGCCGGATCGGCGGAGGCCACGGTCACCGCCGTGGGCAGACCCTTCGCCACTTCCTTGGCGAAGGTCGGGCCGGACACGATACCCGAGGCCACTGTGCTGCCGAGGATCTCATCCCCCACTTGGCTGAGCAGTTTGCCACTGCCCGCATCCAGACCTTTGGTGGCCCAGGCCACCACGGCCTCACCGGACAGGTGCGGTCGCAACGCCGTCAGTACGGTCCGGAAGGCGTGGCTAGGCACCGCCAACAGGAAATGTTGGGTCGCGCGAGCGAGAGCGGTGAGGTCATCGCTGACGCTGAGATTATCCGGGAAGGTGATGCCGGGTAGGAAAACGCTGTTACTGCGGTCGTGGGCGACACGCGCCATGTGCGCCGCGTCATGCCCCCACAACACCACGGCGTGGCCGTTACGCGCCAGCAACACGGCCAGCGCCGTGCCCCAGGAACCGGCCCCGAGCACGGCGATCGTGGATTTAGGCTGGATAGACATCGATAGATATTACCGCAACCCAGGCGGAAGAGTTACACACCTGGGGCGCAGCATAGGCCAAGCGCAGCTCAATGATTCGTCTGTGACGTCGCCGCCTGCTTCTGTTGGAACAGACCGTCGAAATTCACCGGGTTGATCAGCAACTGCGGGAAGCCGCCCTTGCCCACCAGGTCGTTGATCGCTTCCCGTGCAAACGGCAGAAGAATGTTGGGGCAGCCGATCTCCAGCACCATGGGGAGATCATTGGCCGGTATCCCGACCACGCGGAACAGGCCGGCCTGCTGCACCTCCACCAGGAACACATTCTTGTCGCCGAACTTGGCGGTCGTCGTGACCGACAAGACGACCTCGTACAACCCCGCCTTCGGATCGAGTGCGCTGTGGGCGATATTCAGCTGTACACCCACTTCCGGCACACGCTGCTCCAGGAACACCTGCGGGGTGTTGGGGGCTTCGTAGGAAATATCCTTTATATACACCTTCTCGATGTTGAGTGACGGCGCTTGCTCTTGTTGTGGCTCTGTCATTTATGATCACCCATGACCTTATAAAGTTATTATGAGGCAATATGATTAAACGTTGATGAATGTGCACGCTGGTGCGTCGAGGCTGGTCTTAAAAATAATATCTAATAAATATATATAAGGAATGCGACACACGCTGGTTCCCGGTAACCCTCCCCTATGGGCCAGTGCGTCAGACTTATCGGCCGAGCAGGGTATCCAACTCGCCGCTTTGGTCGAGGGCGGCGAGGTCAGTATACCCGCCCACGTGCCGGTCACCGATGAAAATCTGCGGTACGGTTCTTCTTTGCGTAATGCGCATCATTTCCTCCCGCTGGTCCGGGGCATCGTCCACGAAGATCTTGTCGATCTGGACGTTTTTTTTCGTCAGCAACCGTTCGGCCATGGTGCAATACGGACACACATGGGTGCTGTACATGCGTACCTTGAGACCGGATTCGGACATGGACGGGCTCGTGCTCACTTCTTGATGGGGAGATTCGCGCCCTGCCAGGCGGTAATGCCGCCGGCCAGTATGTGTGCCGCGATAAATCCCCGTTTGCTCAACAGCGTGGCCGCACGCGCTGAACGTTGACTGGTACGGCAACTCAACAATATTGGGGTGGTCTTATATTTTTCTATTTCCTTGAGCCGATCGGTCAAGCTGCCGAGGGGGATATTGATGGCATTGGGGATATGCCCAGTGCGAAACTCGTCCGGCTCGCGCACGTCCACCACCACCGCCGACGCATTGTTCATGAGTTGCACCGCCTGAGTGACCGGCAGAGTTTTGATGCCCAGCAGGGAGCGGGTGATGGGGCCGGACAGCAACAGGTAGGCGATGACCACCAGGGCGAGAAACAGATACCAATTATGAATGACGAACTGCATGCGTGCTCAATAATATATATAGAGATTGAAGGGAGGCCGGTTGCCGGCGGAACCACTCAGCTCCACTATGCCTCACCCGTCTGGCAAGCGGGTGACATAACCTCAGGAACTGAAATTATTGCAAAACGCCGAGCGCATGGCGCTGATGAGATGCAGGATGCTGGGTTCGGCAATACGGTAATAGACCTTGTTGGCATCCTTGCGTGAAATCAGTATGCCCTTGTCACGCAGGATGGACAGGTGCTGCGAAATATTGCTCTGGGAGGTGCCGACCTGCTCGACGATATCCTGCACGCTGACCTCGGTGGTGGCCCCCAGCAGGCAGAGTATCTTCAGCCGCAATGGGTGCGCCATCGCTTTCAGGGAATGGGACGCGTTGTAGATGTCTTCTTCATTGGTGATCAGGACTACGCTGTTGGCGGTCGCGCTCATCATAGTAATAGCCTCATATCGTTCGAATGTGTCTGGCATAACCTTGCAGTAACTCATGACTGTATTCCTTTACGTTGGGGATTCCTAACCACGGTCAGTAGCTGTCTTTGAGTCGGAAACATTATACAATATCACTCCATTTGGAAAGACCATTAATCATATCAGGTAAAAGACCCGGCATGTCAGTCCCCAAACCCCTGCTCCTACTCGTCCTGGATGGGTGGGGATACAGCGAAAACCCCGAACATAACGCGATTTTCAGCGCGAAAAAGCCTACATGGGATAATTTGTGGTCGCATTACCCCCATACCTTGATCCGCGCCTCCGAGGCGGCCGTTGGCCTGCCATCCCGACAAATGGGCAATTCCGAGGTCGGACATTTGAATCTGGGGGCCGGCCGCGTGGTGTACCAGGAATACACCCGCATCAACCGGGCGATCGCCTCCGGCACTTTTTTTACCAACAAAACCTTGAGCGACGCCATCGACCTGGCGATCAACCACGGCAAGGCGGTACACATACTCGGCCTGTTGTCGCCGGGCGGGGTGCATAGTCACGAAGAACATATACACACCATGGTGGAAATGGCCGTCAAGCGTGGCGCCAAGCAGGTGTACCTGCACGCCTTCCTGGATGGCCGCGATACCCCCCCGCAAAGCGCCCTGATGTCGATACAGGCCATGGAGGAAAAATTCCAGGCCGTGGGCACAGGACGCTTCGCCTCTATTATCGGTCGCTATTACGCCATGGACCGGGACCATCGCTGGCCACGCATCCAGGCCGCCTACGATCTCATCACCCAAGGCAAGGCACGTTACTATGCCGCCAGCGCCAAAGAGGCATTGGAAGCCGCCTACGCGCGGGAAGAAAACGATGAATTTGTAAAGGCAACGGTGATCATCCCGCCGGGCAGCGAACCGGTGCACATTCAGGACGGGGACGTGGTGCTGTTCATGAATTTCCGCTCCGACCGCGCGCGCCAGATCACGCGCCCCTTCATCGAGGACAATTTCGACGGCTTCGAGCGCGAGGTCCGGCCCAAGCTCGGACGCTTCGTGAGCCTCACGGAATACCAGTCGGAATTCCATATCCCCGTGGCGTTCCCGGCGGAACGTCTGCGTAATGTGCTCGGCGTGTACCTGTCCAGCCTCGGCAAACGCCAGTTGCGCATCGCCGAAACCGAGAAGTACGCCCACGTCACCTTCTTCTTCAACGGCGGTGTGGAAACCCCCTACGACGGCGAGGATCGCATCCTGGTGCCGTCGCCCACGGACGTGGCCACCTATAATCTGAAGCCGGAAATGAACGCGCCGGAGGTCGCCAACAAAGTCGTCGAGGCGATCCGCGGCGGCACCTACGACGTCATTATCTGCAACTTCGCCAATGCCGACATGGTTGGTCACACCGGTGACTTCAACGCCACGGTACGCGCCATCGAGACGTTGGACGCGTGCATCCAGCGTATCCTCGACGCCTTGCATGCCACCGACGGCGAGCTGCTCATCACGGCGGACCACGGCAACGCCGAACAGATGTTCGACAATGACACGGCCCAGGCCCACACGGCGCACACCACCAATCCCGTGCCGTTTGTGTATGTCGGCCGTCCGGCCAAGGTGGCCGCCACCGGTTCCCTCGAGGACGTGGCGCCGACCCTGCTTTATCTCATGGGCCTGCCCATTCCATCGGAAATGAGCGGACGGACCCTGATCGAGCTGGGCGCCGACAATCAAACCTAGGCCAACGCCGCATGTTGCCTGCGCAGCCGGCTGGGGCTGGGGCATGACGTCGGATACCGCCAGCCAGCCAGTACACCGGGGCACGAGGCTCGCCACGCTGCTGCTCTTGGGCGCTACCTGCTGGGGCGCCGCCTACCCGTCGCCGACCCTGGCCAAAAACAGCGACACGAGTGAACAATTACAGGCACTGCGCGGCCACCTCAAGGATCTGGAAAAGGATCTCAACGCATCCCGCGGCGAGCGTGACAGCCTGCGGGACGCACTGCGCGACACCGAACGGGACATCGGCGGCCTCCTACTGAATCTCAAACAATTGGACGCCAGCCTGCGCTCCGAAACCACGCGCCTCGGCCGCCTGCAGAATGAGGATGCACAGCAACGCCGTCAGATACAGACCCAACTCGATCACCTGGAAAACGAGGCACGTGCCGCCTATATCCTGGGGCAGCAGGAAAGCCTTAAGCTGTTCCTCAACCAGGAAAACCCCGCCGAGGT
>JAYUBZ010000049.1:0-2645 GCA_043740595.1 Gammaproteobacteria bacterium | reverse complement strand
CTTGTGACGTTTTATTCGCCACCGGCGACTTGAATCACGCTACCTGGATTTGAATTTATGGCCATGACCATGCATGTCGACATCGTAAGCGCGGAGAAGGAGATCTTTTCCGGCACCGCCGAGATGCTGTTCGCCCCGACGGTGAGCGGCGAAATCGGTGTGCTGCCACGCCACACCCAGTTGATCGCGCGCATGAAGCCGGGCGAGGTGCGGGTACGCACGGCGCAGGAGGAGTTGTTTTTCTACGTCTCCGGCGGCTTGATCGAGGTCCAGCCGCATGTGGTGACAGTGCTGGCGGACACCGCGGTGCGCGCCAAGGACCTGGACGAGGCCGCGGCGCTGCAGGCTAAGCAGCGGGCGGAAGAGGCGATGAAGGATCGCGCATCGGATATGGACTACGCCCGCGCCCAGGCGGAACTCGCCGAGGCCATGGCGCAGCTGCAGGCGATCCGCAAGATACGCGAAAGAACCAGGTAGTCATGCCCGGACAGGATGTCCAGGGAGTCGCGGCCGTGACCGCACCCATTTATTTAAGGAGTCGTCGCATGCATCAAGATTTGGTAAAACCGAACAAAGTCATTTCCCTCACGTACGTGATACGCAAGCAGGATGGGGAAATATTCGAGTACACCGATCTGCCCATCGACTACGTGCACGGTGCCGGCAGCCGCTTGTTCCGCAAGATCGAGCACGCCCTCGAAGGACGCAGGATTGGTGAAAAAGTTTCCGTGACGCTCGCGCCGGAAGAGGGTTTCGGCCCGCACGATCCGGCACTGACTTTCATCGACGACCTGGAAAATGTACCGGAACAGTTCCGCCACGTTGGCGCGCAGTTGCAGGCGCAGAACGCCAAGGGCGAAGAGCTTACCTTTGTCGTCACCCACGTGGGCGAAAGCCAGCTGACGGTGGACGCCAATCATCCCCTGGCCGGTCAGACGGTGAGTTTCGAGGTGACCGTCAAGGGTATCCGCGACGCCACGCCGGATGAGGTACGCAGCGGTGATGCCGGCGCCACCGGCCATCGCCTGCAATAAGTAGGGTGGGTATCGCGCACGGTGACATCCCGTAGGGTGGGCATCGCCCACCAAACGGGGCGTCGACAGGCTTCTGCTGGTGGGCGATGCCCACCCTACCGCACGCGAAGGTGTTAGGGAGCTGAGGCTACTGTGGGATGCGGCGGCTTGCCGCCGCATTACAGAGCGGGAGTAGCTCCCGCAAATCATCCACGCTGTCATCCTGGCCATTAGCGCGCACCGGCGGTCTATGCTTAAATCCCCACCATGACCCCACCCGCCAACCCACCCCTGGAAGTCATCATCCTCGCCGCCGGTAAAGGCACGCGTATGGTTTCCGATCTGCCCAAGGTGTTGCATCCCCTGGCGGGACGACCCATGGTGGAACACGTGGTCGTCACGGCCCAGGCCCTTGAACCCCACGCCGTGCACGTCGTATATGGTTACGGCGGCGAGCGTGTGCCCCAGTCCCTCGCGCGTCTCGGTGTGCGTTGGACCTTGCAGGCGGAACAAAAAGGCACGGGGCACGCGGTACAGCAGGCCCTGCCCAGTGTCGGGGCGGACGCAGTGGTGCTGGTGTTATACGGTGATGTACCCCTGACCCGCGTAAGTACGTTGCAGCCTTTGGTGCACGCCGCGCGCAACGATGAGCTGGCGGTGCTCACCATGACCCTGGAGGATCCCACGGGTTACGGCCGCATCCTGCGGGATGCGCAGGGACAAGTGCGCGCCATCGTGGAGCAGAAGGACGCGACGCCGGAGCAGCGCGCCCTCACGGAAATCAACACCGGCATCCTGGCGGTGTCCGCGCGCCACCTGAAAAAATGGCTGGCGGCGCTGAACAACGACAACAGCCAGGGGGAATACTACCTCACCGATATCATTGCCATGGCGGTGGCCGACGGGGTTAAAATCAGCACCACACAACCGGCCTCGGCGTGGGAGATCATGGGCATCAACAGCAAGGTGCAGCTGGCGGAACTGGAGCGCGTGGCGCAGTTGAACAGCGCGCGCGAACTCATGGACCGCGGTGTCATGCTGCTGGATCCAAATCGCTTCGACCTGCGCGGCACCCTCGACACCGGGCGCGATGTAGTGATCGACGTGAACGTGGTGATGGAAGGGCGCGTAATCTTGGGGGACCGGGTGCGCATCGGACCCAACAACGTATTGCGCGATTGCAGCGTGGCCGCCGACACGATCATTTATCCCAACTGCGTCATCGAGCAGTGCGTCATCGGCGCGGACTGCCGCATCGGCCCCTTTGCGCGCATCCGCCCGGACAGCGAACTGGGTGACAGGGCCCACATCGGCAATTTTGTCGAGATCAAAAAATCGCAAGTGGGCGAAGGCAGCAAGGTCAATCACCTGAGTTATATCGGCGACAGCAGTATCGGCAGGCACGTGAACATCGGCGCCGGCACCATCACCGCGAATTACGACGGCGCCAACAAACACCGCACCGTGATCGGCGACAACGCCTCCATCGGTTCCGACTGCACCTTGGTAGCCCCGGTGACCGTGGGTGCCGGCGCCAATAATTATAGTATTGTGCACTCCAACCCCGAATTGAAACAGCCAGCGTTGTAATGAGCGCACCAAAATGCGCGATAACAGTACGAAAATCAACCC
>JAYUBZ010000048.1:0-12884 GCA_043740595.1 Gammaproteobacteria bacterium | reverse complement strand
ACATCCGTTTTGTGGAAGCCGCCCAGCTAATGGGCGCGCACATCACCGCCCACCCTACAAACCGCGCTACGCTCGCAACAAGCCGAAAAAAACGGGCCGCTTCGCAATGACGGCTCTGTCAATGTCAGTCCAGCGCAAACTTCCCGGTATAATTCCGCCGCAACGCCAGGTCCTGTTCTTCCTTCACCAGGCGGTAATTGCCCACATACAACTCGTCCATCTCCGTGCCCATGAAGCAGCGGAACGCGTCTTCCGGCGTGCACACGATAGGTTCGCCGCGCACGTTGAACGAGGTGTTCACCAGGACACCGACGCCGGTCAGCTCTTTGAAGCGGGTGATGAGACCGTGGTAACGGGGATTGGTGTCCGCATGCACGGTCTGCACGCGCGCCGAGTAATCCACATGGGTGATGGCAGGCAGATCCGACTTCGGCACATTGAGCAGGTCGATGCCGAACTTTTTTTGGTCTTCCGCGGACAGGGTCTTGCGGTGCTTCTGCGCCACCGGCGCCACCAGCAGCATGTAGGGGCTGTCACCATCCAGATCGAAATATTCCGCCACGTCCTCGCGCAACACCGACGGCGCGAAGGGGCGGAAGGACTCACGGTACTTGATCTTGAGATTCATCACCGACTGGGTCTTGGCGGAGCGCGGGTCGCCGAGGATGCTGCGGCCGCCGAGGGAGCGTGGACCAAACTCCATGCGGCCCTGGAACCAGCCCAGCACTTTTTCCTGCGCCAGGGCCTGGGCCGCCTGGTCGAGCAAGGTGGATTCGTCCAGGCGCTGGACCTTGGCGCCGGCGACGGTCAGACGTTGGCCGATATCGTCATCGCTGAAGGCCGGGCCAAGGAAACTGCCGTGCATGGCGTCGCGCGCGCCGTTGAGGGTGCGGGCTTGGTCCTGGAATAAATGATAGCCGGCGAGGGCCGCGCCCACCGCGCCGCCGGCATCACCCGCCGCCGGCTGTATCCAAAGATTATCGAACACACCCGCGCGTAGCAGCTTGCCGTTGGCCACGCAATTGAGCGCCACGCCGCCGGCGAGGCACAGGTTGCCCACCTTATATTCTGCGCGCATGCTGGTGGCGATCTTGAGCACGATGTCCTCGGTCACGTCCTGGATGGACGCCGCCAGGTCCATGTCCATTTGCGTGATCTGCCCCTCTGCCGGACGCGGGCCGCGGCCGAACAGGCGATCGAAACGCTGGTTGGTCATGGTGAGGCCGGTGCAGTAATTGAAGTAGCGCATGTCGAGACGAAACGAACCGTCGTCGCGGATATCCACGAGATGCTTGCGGATGAGATCGGCATACACCGGCTTGCCGTAGGGCGCCAGCCCCATGAGTTTGTATTCGCCGGAATTCACCTTGAAGCCGGTGAAATAGGTAAAGGCCGAGTACAACAGGCCGATGGAGTGGGGAAAATCGATCTCCTTGAGCGGCGTGATGCGCTTGCCCTCGCCCAGCATCACGGACGTCGTCGCCCATTCGCCGACGCCGTCCATGGTGAGGATCAATGCCTCTTCGAAGGGTGACGGATAAAACGCCGAGGCGGCATGGGACAGGTGGTGCTCGGTGAACAACAGCTTTGTGCGCGTGAAACCCGGGTCGATTTCCTTCAGGTGATCGATGAGCATGCCCTTTTGAAAGAGTTTCTCCTTGATCCACACCGGCATGGCGGTGATGAAGGAACGGAAACCACTGGGGGCGAAGGCCACATAAGTTTCCAGCAGGCGTTCGAACTTGAGGAACGGCTTGTCGTAGAACACCACGTGGTCGACATCCGCCAAGTGGATGCCGGCTTCCCGCAGGCAATAGGCGATGGCGTTGCGCGGGAAATCGGCGTCGTGCTTCTTGCGCGTGAAACGCTCTTCCTGGGCCGCCGCCACGATCTCACCATCGCGCACCAGGGCCGCGGCGCTGTCATGGTAATAGGCGGAGATGCCCAATAGCCACACGGTGTTGGACCCTGGCTTAGAAAAGTGTGTAGATGAAGGGCGCGATGGCGCTGCCCTGCACCAGTATCAACAGACTGCCAAGCAACAGCAACATGAAGACGATGGGCAGGAGCCAGAATTTTTTCCGCATCCGCATGAAGGTCCACAGCTCTTTGAGAAATTCGATCATTAGAATTGATCCCGCATCGATTGAGTTGTCCAGTCGGCATCGCGCTTCACCCAATAGCTGCCGGTGTGTTGCAGGCGACAGCTGAGCAGGTCGCGCCCCAGACCCCTCATCACCATGGCGATGGGGGTGACGATGATAAAAAATACAAAACCCAGAATGATCTTGGAGTTGACCCAACCTAGGCCGTGACCGATGGCCATCCATACGCGGTTGAGGGGGGCCAGTACCCGCGGCAGGAACAGGCCAAGTACCAGGCTCACACCCGCGGCCACCAGCCATCCGAGCTTGGGGGCGTGCAATGGCCAAAGCGGCCAGAAGGCCACAAGGGCGAAAAATCCGGCGAACACCAGACCGAACTGTCTTTCCTGTTTATTTGCCATACTGCCCGGGCCCGTGATGTGGGGGATGTCGCTGCGCATCCCTGAAAAAATGGTTGCTCAGAGGTGAAAAGTCCGCGAATTCTAACAGGAACGGGCGGAGGGACAAACTGCCATCGGTCACAGGCGGCCTAGTCTCACATTGCGGGATAGCGTGGCGGCTAAACATAGCGACATAGGTAATGTCTGGTTATGTAGGGTGGGCATCGCCCACCAGACGGGGTCGCAACAGGCTAAGCTGGTGGGCGATGCGCGCCCTACGACTACTCGTCTCAGGCTGAGACATGGCCGCGGCGGCACCATGACGGTCTGGCTTACTCTGCCGCTACGCCAGACGGAACGACCTACGGCGACGTCACGCTGCCGGCAAGCAGCTTATCAACCCATCCCAGGGTCGCCGCCAGGGCGCCGCGATTCTCCTCCACCATGCGCTGGCCGGCCGTGCCGGTCGCCTGTCGCAGCTCGGGATCTGCCAGATATTCCGTCACTACGGCGCTCAGGCCAGCGACATCCGCCACCTGTCGGCCAGCGCCACGCTCCAGGGTAAGGCGGCTGATGTCGGCGAAATTGAACATATGCGGCCCGAATACCACCGGCACCCCGGCGGCGCTCGCCTCCAGCACATTATGCCCGCCGCTGTTCACCAGACTGCCGCCGACAAACGCCACGTCCGCGGCGGCATAAAAAAGCGGCAGTTCCCCCATACTGTCCCCCACCAGGATATCGGTGGCGGGGTCGAGGACCGGCGGTTGGGCGCTGCGCAACGCGATGGCAAAACCCTCGCCCCGGCAGAGGCGCGCCACGCTGGCAAAACGCTCCGGGTGACGCGGCACCAACACCAGCAATAGATTGGGGAAACGCCCCTTGAGTGTGCGGTAGGCGGCGAGCACGTCCTGCTCTTCCCCATCGCGCGTGCTCGCCGCCAGCCACACCGGCCGACCACCGCCATAGCGCTTTCGCAGTTCAGCCGCCGCTACCGTCAGGCCCGGTGGCAGATCAATCTCAAACTTGATGCTGCCGGTGACACGCACCCGTTCGAGAGGCGCTCCCAGGGTACGCAGGCGCGCGGCGTCGGCCTCGGATTGCACGCCAAACAGACTCACTTGGTCGAGGGTGAAGCGGGTCAGAACGGGAAATTTCATGTAACGCGTCATGGATTTTTCCGACATGCGCACATTCGCCACCAGCAGCGGAATAGCGCGCGCGCGACAGTGACGAAATAGATTCGGCCACAATTCGGTTTCCATGATGATCGCCAGGGACGGACGCGTGCGTTCGAGAAACCGATGCACCGCCCCGGGCAGGTCGTAGGGCACGTAGCAATGCGCCACCTGATCGCCGAACAAGGCACGTACCTGGGCCGAACCGGTGGGTGTCATGGTGGTCATCAGGACGCGCCGACCCGGGTAGTGCTGCTGCAAGGCACGCACCAGCGGTAGCGCGGCACGGGTCTCGCCCACCGATACCGCATGCAGCCAGATACACCCGGCCTGTTCCATGACCGGGCCATAACCGAAGCGCTCGGGCCACCGGCGCCAGTAGGCGGGATTGCGCAGGCCGCGCAGGCTAAGGCGCAGCAGCACCACGGGTAACAACAGATAAAGAATCAGGCTATAGAGTATGGTTGCCAAGCGTTTCCGGGCGGCGCGATCGCCGCAATGATAGGCAGCATAAAGTTATTGTTCACCGATCCGTCAAACCGTGGCCGTACTGCCGAACTCTTACGATAAAGACCGTTGGTGCGAACTGACGTCGATTAATATTCTTGCCGGGTCGATAATACTGTTAAACTATCACTGGTTAAACTACCTTAGCTGGCCAATGAAAAAGCGATTTTCCGTCGTTATTGTACACAGAAATGGGGCAGACATGCTGCTCAACACCCTGTCCGCCCTGGCCAGTGCGTGGGACGGGACACGCGACGAGGTGTTCCTGGTGGATAATGGCAGTAGTGACGATTCCCTCGAACGCGTGGCCATCGCCTTCCCCCAGACCATCATTATCCGCAACCATTGCAATAATGGCTTCGCGCGCGCCAATAACCAGGCCATCGCCCGCGCAACAGGTGAGTTTATCCTGCTGCTGAACAGCGACGCCTTTATCGCGGCGGATGTGCTGAAACGCTTTGAGGACGACTTCCGACGCGAACCGCGCGTTGGGGTCATCGCCGGACAGCTGCAGGATGCCGCAGGCCGCCTGCAGCGCTCCTCCGGCAACGTCCCCACCGCCCTGAACGAACTGGGGCTGGGTTTCCTGAAAAAGAAACCCGTTTCAGTAGAACGCGACGGACTGATCGAAACCGAAACCGTGGTCGGTGCCTGCATGGCAGTGCGCGACGCCACTATGCGGGAGGCCGGCTCGCTGGACAACGATTTCTTCTTCTATGGAGAAGATATCGAGTGGTGCTACCGCATACGCCGGTACGGCTGGAAGGTGGTGGTCGACCCGGCGGCACGCGTCACCCACATCAAAGGCGGCGCCACCCGCGGCAAGCGGCGTGGGGCGCAGGTGGAGATGCTGCGCGCCAGACTGCAGTTCTATCACAAAACCATGCCGCCACTCGCTGCCTCCCTGTTGACGTTCTACCGCATCATCCGGCTCTTGATCAATACCGTCTCGAACCTGCTGTTCGTCCTGCTAACCCTGGGGATGATCAAAAAATTACGCGACAAGCTCGGCGTTTACCTATTGCAGCTGGCGTGGCTTGTCCTGGGCAAACCGGAACACTGGGGGCTGCCGGACAAGTGCCCACGCGGGTGCGACCCCGGCGTGACAAGTGAACCGTGAAACAACTGCCAATGTCGGTTTTCAATAACGCCAGAAACGAGGTCGGTCGCAAAAGAGTTTTATGGTGGGGGCGCTTCGATCCGGATTACTCGCGTAATCGCATTCTGCGCCAGGCGTATGCGGCTCTCGGCTGGGAGATCGTCGACTTCCATCCGCTTTTGAGCCGCACCGCCGACATCGAGGCGCTGTTGCGCCGCCTGCCCACTCCAGACCTGATACACGTACCGTGCTTCCGCCAGCGCGACATCGCGGCGGCACACCGGTATGCGCGCCGTCATGGACTGCAACTGCTCATCGACCCGCTGATCAGTGCCTATGACAAACAGGTCTTTGAGCGGGGGAAATTCCCTGAACCCTGTGTTCAGGCAAAACGCCTGTTGCGCGAGGAACAACAACTGTTTCAGCACGCCGATATCGTGCTTGCCGACACCTCGGAACACGCACGCTTCTTCGTTGAAACCCTCGGCGTCGCGCAGGAGAAGGCGCATGTCGTGTACGTGGGGGCCGAAGAGGCATTGTTCGGCCCGGCACCAAACCCGCACCCGCCGAACAATCCCATCGAGGTATTGTTCTACGGGAGTTTTATCCCGCTACAGGGTCCGCAAGTGATTATCGACGCTGCGCGCATTTACCAAGGTCCGCCGGTAAACTGGGTGCTGCTCGGCAGCGGCCCACTGCTCGATGATTGCAAAAGAAAAGCGCAAGGACTGACGAACGTGACGTTTGAGAGCTGGCTGCCTTACGCGGATCTACCCGATCGTATCCGGCACGCCGACATTCTGCTCGGCGTGTTCGGCACCACCCCAAAGGCGCAGCGCGTAATACCCAATAAGGTTTTTCAGGCACTGGCCTGTGGAAAGCCAGTCGTAACCTGTTCTGCGCCAAGCTATGGCTCGCAAATCCGCGCACTTGAAGAAGGTATTAATTTTGTAACGGCGGGAAGGCCGCACGAGCTGGCGGATGCCGTCGGCCGGCTTGCCATCGATCCGGCACAACTTGAACAACATGGCCGCGCAGCACGTGCTCTATACGTGCTGCATTTCTCCGTCAAGCGGATAGAGCAACAACTGGTCAGCGCCCTGTCAAGCAAGTAGTGCGCGGTGAACGTATATTCGCGTGGCTGCTGAAAGACCGGTTATGCGAAATAGCGTGACACACATGCCACAGCGGCGTTTCCTGATTGTCAGGTACCGGAATTAATCCTTCCCTTTCGTCATCTGATATTCGATGTATTTGGCAATTTTCAGGAAACGAAAATAGGCAGAGGTCACCGCTGAGATGAACCCCCACCAGCCGTGCAGGCATTGTCGTTTCAGGATGTAGTAACGTAAAAATTGCGCGGGAAATTCAACGATCAGTCTGAATCTCGAATAGCTTTTTCCTGTCTCGATCGCTGTTTTCACCAGCTCGTCGCTATAGTTATTATATTTATACCAAATTTTGGTTAAAGAGATGTAGGAGAAGTGATGGATATTATTTTTTAGTTGGATAATTCTGCCATCCTGCTGCAAAACTACCCTATCATGCGTTAAATCATCTGGCATGGTTGCTTGTGTTCGATTGTACAGGCGCACCAAATTGTAGTGATTCGCAAAGAATCTTGGTTTTTTGTCTCCTGGGTACATAGCGGTGATTTTTATTTTATAGGCATTCTGGCTCGGTATATCTTCAATACTTTTCAGGTCCCTTATTTCCTTGATCAGTCCTTCAGACAGGACTTCATCTGCATCCAGCGACAAAACCCAGTCATTCAGACATGCATTCTGCGCGTAGCGTTTTTGCGACGAAATATTTTTCCATTTATTAAAGATGAATCTCGCCGAATATTTTCCTGAAATTTCTTTAGTACGATCGGTGGATCCGCTGTCTACGATTAATATCTCATCCGCTACTTGTGAGGCCGCCTTGAGGGTGTTTTCCAGCCTTTCTTCTTCATTAAGAGTGACGACATACACCGATAATTTCATGATCGTTTCCTGCGCATATTTAGCCGATGTGACGGCAAGTAGCGAGTAGTACTCGATGAAGAACGACGGTGACAAATAACGCCGGACGTGAAGGCGCTGAATCCGAATTGATAGTATGGCAGCGCGGGTTCTTGTGTCCGCTCAGCAAAGCGGCGGCAAGCCACTGCACTCCGTTAATGCCCATTTCGGCAGTCAGGCTGTACCGGCGTTATGCCTGCGGCACACGTATAATGCCGATACCGAAGCCGCACTGCTTCGGGTCGTTGACGAATTCCTCGGTCACGGCTTCCCGCTTTAATTTCTTCCACAGGTGATAGACCTGGTTGGTAACTAGCGGTTGGCTCTCGACGATGTCATGAAACGCGATGACGCCGCCGGGTCGCACAAACTCGCGGTAGTCGTTGTAATCCGCGGTCACGCCTTCGACCGTATGGTCACCGTCGATGAAAATGAAATCCGCCTTCCTGCCGCCGAGTTCCTGCGCCACACGCTGCTTGAACGACGCCCCATGCGAGTCTCCGCTGAGTAACGTCACCTTGCAGTTCGATCCCGGCGGTGGAAACGCCTGGAACAGTGGAGCCTGCACGCTCATATCCTGCAGGTCGCAGGTGATGACCTTTTCTGCGGCCAGACTCGACCAGATCAGCAACGTGCCGCCACGTGCCGTACCTATCTCGAGGATGATCCTGGGTTGTAGCGCCTCGACCGCCCGGGCCAGGGCGGTGATCTCCACCGGTATCTGCATGGTCTTCACGGTAAAATAGCCGCCGCCGCCGAAATTCATCGCCCAGTCCACGGTTTCCTCCAGCGTCCGTGGTTGTGCGTGATACTTCCGCAGGCGCTTGAAGCCAAAACGGCGGTTAAAGGGTTTACGCAGGTTACGGCTGATCTGTTTCAGTACTTTACCCATCTCTGCTCCTCAAGAATGTCTCTACGCTGTTGCCGGCGCGGCGCGCGCGGCTTTTCCGGTGTCGCTGATTCTACCATCGCCAAGCGCCGCCAACATTCCACACATGAGCAGCACGTTCAGGGGAAACCACCAATGGGTGAACAACACCGGTTGGGAATTGATGGGGAACGAGGCGACGAACAGGCTGAAGGCAAACGGCGAGGCCGCCTCGCGCCGTTCACGCGACGCCCTGAGATACCAAATTATGCACAACACATAAATGACGACAATACCTGCGAGGCCGATAAGGCCCGTCTCGGCGGCGATCGAAATATACAGCTGGTGGGCGTGGTACACGCCACCCGTATAGCCTCCCCCCTTGCGAAAGGGATCGTCGGGGCGGGTGGAGTAATGATCGTAGGCGTCCGCGAACCCTCCGACGCCGACCCCGGTCAAGGGCCGGTCTTTGAGCATGTTCAGGGCTGTTTCCCAAATCGTCAAACGCCCGCTTAACAGCGTGTCGATGGTTTTGAAATTGACGCCGCTGGTCATATCAAAGCGTGTCATCCGCTCCTGCATCACCGGGGACAGGCTGATGCTGGCGGCCATGGTGAGCAACAGGACGGCGGACAGCACTATTTTGTAACGCAGGGAAAAACGCCAATACACCCCGACGGCGGCGATGACGAGCATCAGCAACGCGCCGCGCGATCCGCCCAGCACGACGACAATGGACGTGGCCACAAAAACCGCGAATACCCATAGCAAGCGGGTTTTGAGGATCTGATGCAGCAGCAACGGGAGAAGCACCGCCAGGAATAACGATAGCCGCAGGTCGCCTTCGAAGAAACCCATCACGCGGCCTTCCGGGTCACGCGGTATCCCCAGCAGGTCCCGGCCGAAACCATATTGAATCAGGCCGTCCGCCACCCATACCAATAACACGATGGCAATCCACTTCACCAGCCAACGGCGGTCTGCGTCCGCGCGCAGCACCTGCATCAGGGCGATGCCCGCGAGAAAATACGCCAGCATCACACCGGCGATGCTGGAGGAGCGCTGCCACTCAAGGGAGTTTGGCGTGGTCAGCACCATCGGTATCCACAGCAACCCGAACACCCACCCCCAGCGACGCAGGGCAGGGTTGTCGATCAATGTCTGACGCCGCGCCACCACCAGCCAAAGCCCCATGAGTGCCAGCAACAGACTCGGCAGTCGCGCGCCGCCCATGAAGGGCGACCAAGCGACGAGCATCAGGGCGAGAAACCGCCCGATTTCCACATGGGTAATATTTCTAACGGTCTGCCAGTTCACGATACGTTTCCAAGGTGGTCGAAAGCATGCGCTCCAGGGTAAACGGCTGACCGGAGGGCACACGGGGTGTCGCGTTATACCACGCAGCCAATAACGCTTCCATGCCCGCCTTGTCACCAGGGGTGACGCGCCCCGCGGGGAAGATGGCCGCCAACTGCTCCGCGACACCGCCGTGATCGTAGGCCGCCACCGGCACACCCAGACTCAATGCCTCCAGGCTCACGCGCCCGAAGGCCTCCGGATCAGTGGACAGGGACAGCACCACCTTGGACACGGCCATGATCTCCCGCAGGTCGGTGCGGTGGCCGGTGAAGGTGATGTCGCGGTCCAATCCCAGGGCAGACACCTTGGCGCGCAGTGCCAAAGCGTACGCCTTTTTTTTCACATGGGCATCACCCACCAGCACGCCGTGCGCTGGCAGGCCGCGGCGCTTCAAACCGGCGATGATCTCGAGCATATCCTCCTGACCCTTCCAGCGCGTGAGGCGCCCGGGCAGGGTAATCACATATTTGCCCGCGAGCTCGGGATACTGCCGCTGCCATTGCAACCGCCAGTCGGCCGTCGGTTGATAGCCGTGGGGGCAAGCCGCGGGATCCACCCCCCGGGGAATAACGCGAATGATAGCGGGATCCACCTGCGGGTAGTTTGTCAGGATGTAACGGCGGATCATGTCCGAGATGGCAATGACCCGCTCGCCGCGCACCATCACCGAACTGTAACGCCCCGGTGTATAGGGTCCGTGCACCGTGGTCACGAGATGCGGACGCTGCGCGGTTGGCAGCCCCTTCCATGCCAGGTAGCCGATCCAGGCCGGCAGACGCGATCGCAGGTGCAGGATGTCCGGCCGTTGTACCACCAGCATCCGCCGCACACGTGCGATCCAGCGCAAGGTGCCGAGGCGCTTGGCGCCCACGTCCCAGGACAGATGTTCGCTGCCTTCACGCTCGAGCTGCTCCAGCATGCGCCCGCCGGCGGAGATGACGATGGAACGGTGACCGTGCTGCACCAGGTAACGGCCGACTTCCAGCGTGCCCTTCTCCACGCCGCCGCCATCCAGGGCCGGCAGCATTTGTATGACAGTCAGCGGGCGTGCAGCCATGTCGTTCGTATCCAGGAGGCGACGCGCGCCGCTTCGTTAAAGGTCGTGGCGCCCGGCACCAGCGGCGCGCCACCCCGCCACGCGGAAAAATCCGCCACTAATTTGTCGCGCACCAGATTGTCCATGGCGCGGCCGATGCGGCTGGCGGTGCGGTGCGGCACCGCCAGCAGGCCCGTGGCCACGCCCGCGGTGAGCGCCTCGTACACCATGGACACGCTGTCTTCCGACACCCAGACCGTTGCGACGCGCGCCAGCTGCGCCGGCAGCCAGTGCCTGTCCGTGCGCTCGAAGGGCACGATGACAAAATTGGACGCTTGAATGTCGCGCAACAACGCCAGGGTCGGCGCCGGGGTGCGACGCGAGGTGGTGAGTATCCACTGTGTCGCAACTTCGCGCTGCACGATCGCCGCTACCTGCGCGGCCAGGGCGCTGTCCGACCAATGATAATGACGCGACGGACCGCCGATGAGCAGCAGCCCCGCGGTCGGATCGCCGCCGCGCCCCGGCGTCACCGCCGTGAGGGCGCCGCGCGTGATCAGCACATTCGCCGCCGGCGCCACCTGATCGTGCTCCGGTATCACGCACAGATCGAACCACCCGCGGGGCAGGCTGGGCTTCATCAGCACCACGCCGCGTCCGCCGCGGGCGCGCCGCGCGAGTAACAAGGAGAGATGGGTGGCATGACCGGCGCCGATGAGCAAATCAGGATCCGGCAGACCGTCACCCGCGGGAAAGTCTCCACGCAGCGCGGCCAACCCCAAGGCCACGCCGCGTAGCGGTTCGATCCAATGCACGTCCACCGCTACAGTCTGCATCAGCGCCTGCACCAGACCGCGGGTTTGGTTTTCGTGCCCCGCCTTGCCGTCGGTGAAGGCCCACACCACGGGCGGCATAACGGAAACTCCCGCGGGCGCGGAAGCCGTGGCGTCGGTCGAGCCGGCGGTTTTATTATTCGTCACGCTTGAGGACGTAGATCGCCCCGCAATAGGGGCAACGCGCCTCGCCGCTCTCCTCAACCGGGAGGTACACGCGCGGATGCGAGTTCCACAGGCTCATGCCATTCATGGGGCAATGCAGTGGCAGGGCATCGGGTCCGACTTCGTAGCGGTTCAGGGCATTGGCCGGTATCGGCGGCACGTCGGTGGTGTGTGTTTTTGCCATTGCTTGTTCGTCCATGTTCGTCCAAGTATAGATGCGTATCCAACATTTCCTGTACTGACAGGGTGAAACTATTCAACAGTTTGTCATGACGTGGCGGCGGTAGTTTCTTTGCACCGTGCCAGGGGTGCGGAGGTCGCCTCGTCTCTGTCGCTCCTCGCAATGACAGGGAGTTTGCAGGGTGGGCATCGCCCACCAGACACGGCTCCGGCCGGCCTGAATGGTGGGCGATGCCCACCCTACATAAACCATGACCGCCCGGCATTGGATGCCTGTCCCAAACACTTACGCCAGCGTCAGCCACTCCGGGTACTGGGCGCGGCGGCCGTGCACCTGGTCGAAATACATGGCCTGGAGTTTTTGCGTGATGGGGCCGCGCGCGCCGTTGCCGATGGCGCGGCCGTCGAGTTCGCGGATCGGCGTGACCTCGGCGGCGGTGCCGGTGAAGAATGCCTCGTCGGCGATGTACACCTCGTCACGGGTGATGCGCTTCTCGCGTATCTTCACGCCGATCTCTTCCGCCAGCTTAAAGATGGTATCGCGGGTGATGCCATCGAGGGCCGAGGTGAGGTCGGGTGTGTACAGAACACCATCCCGCACGATGAAGATATTCTCGCCGCTACCCTCGGACACATAACCTTCGGTGTCGAGCAGCAGCGCCTCGTCGCAGCCGCAGGCGATGGCCTCGCGCAGCGCCATCATGGAGTTCATGTAGTTGCCGTTGGCCTTGGCCTTGCACATAGTGACGTTGACGTGATGCCGATTGAAGGACGAGGTGCGGATCTTGATGCCCTGGGTCTGGCCTTCTTCGCCGAGATACGCTCCCCAGGTCCAGGCGGCGATGATGACATGCACCTTGAGGTTGTCGGCGCGCAGGCCCATGCCTTCGGCACCGTAGAAACACATGGGACGGATATAGGCCGATTCCAGTTTGTTCTCGCGCACCGCGGCACGCGTGGCCTCGTTGATGGTGGCCTTGTCGAAGGGCATGGGCATGTCGAGGATCTTGGCCGAGCGGAACAGGCGGTCGGTGTGCGCCTGCAGGCGGAAGATGGTAGCGCCCTTGTTGGTCTTGTAGGCGCGCACGCCTTCGAACACGCCCATGCCGTAATGCAGGGTATGGGTCAAGACGTGGGTGTTGGCTTCGCGCCACGGTACCAGTTGGCC
>JAYUBZ010000047.1:0-7790 GCA_043740595.1 Gammaproteobacteria bacterium | reverse complement strand
CCCAAGCACCCTCGGCCCCGGCGTCACTGACAGCCGCACAGGGAGATGGATTTATTACCCTGACCTGGCCAGTCACCTCCGGCGCACCATCGTACAATCTTTATTGGTCTACCCGTTCTGGCGTTACCGTCTCCAGCGGTACAAAAATCAGCAGCGTGACCTCGCCCCAGATCCATGGTGGGCTCACCAACGGGACCGGCCCCTATTACTACATTGTCACCGCCGTGGGCAGTGCCGGTGAAGGCCCGGCCTCGACCCAGGCTGTGGCGTCGCCAGCCAACGGGGCGACACTGGCGGACCCACTGTTCACCAATCAATGGCACCTTAATAACACCACCTTTACCGGCGAGGACATCAAGGTCATCCCCGTCTGGAACACCTGTGGTACGGGAAACACCTGCCGCGGCGAAGGTATCCGCATCGCCCTGGTGGACGACGGCTTGGAGATCAAGCATGAGGATCTCTCCGCCAACGTGGCCACGGGGTTCAGCTACAACTATGTCGACAACACCAACGACCCCACCGGCGGGGAGCACGGCAGCAGCGTCGCCGGTGTGGTGGCGGCGCGGGATCTCAACGGCCTCGGCGTGCGCGGCGTGGCGCCCCGCGCCAATTTGGTGGCGTACAACTTCCTGGCTGCGAGCACTGTTAGCAATGCCGCCGATGCCGAGATCCGCGGTACCCCCGATGTGCATATCTATAACAACAGCTGGGGGCCACCCGACGGCCAAGGCGCCCTGGCTGCATCAGACAGCCTTTGGAACATCGCCATCGCTTATGGCCTCGTCAACGGTCGCGGCGGCAAAGGCAGCATTTATCTCTGGGCAGGGGGTAATGGCGCTGCAGGTGACCGTGTTGATCCAGCGTCGAGCAACTACTGTCCCACCTGTGTTGATAACTCCAACTACGACGGCTATGCCAACCATCACGGCGTGATCGCGGTGTGCGCCGTGGGTAGTAATGGACTCGCTGCCTATTACTCCGAGGCCGGCGCCAACTTGCTGCTCTGCGCGCCGTCGAGCGATACGACCATTGGCATCACCACCACCGACCGCAGCGGCGCCCTCGGGTCCAACGCCAGCGGTGCCCCGGACTATCCCGACCTCAATTACACCAACGCCTTCGGCGGGACCTCGTCCGCCACGCCCACCGTGGCCGGGGTCGTGGCCTTGATGCTGCAGGCCAATCCCAATCTCGGTTGGCGCGATGTACGAAAAATTCTGGCGGATACAGCACGGGTGAACAATCCGCTGGACTCCGGTCCGTCGGGGCCCGAATGGACCACGAACGGCGCCGGCTATCCGGTGAATCACCGTTACGGATTCGGCGTGGTCGACGCCACCGCCGCGGTCACGGCGGCACGCACCTGGACTAACCTGGGCCCGGAGCTCAGCTACACATCTGCTTTCTCGACCTCGACCTCGGCCGGCCCCAGCAACGCGATCCCTGACAACAATACTACAGGGATCAGCAGCAGCATTAATGTAACCGGTAGTGGCATTACCAAAATCGAAACCGTGGAGGTCACCTTCAGCGCCAACCACCCGCGCTCCGGCGACCTGGAAATCACCCTGACCAGCCCGATGGGCGCAAAAAGTATCCTGGCGACGCGCCACGATTGTGTGGGTGGTAACACAGGGTGTAGTGCTTACAGCGGTTGGGTGTTCAGCAGTGTGCGTCATCTCAACGAAACCGCGGATGGAATCTGGTCCCTCACGGTCAAAGACCTAGCTCCCCCTGCTCCCCCCGCCAGCATTTTCACAGACACCTACACCGGCACCTTCCAGTCCTGGCGACTCAAAATTTACGGACGGGCGACCTGATGACCACACCCCGACACCCTAAACTAATGCATCCCTCCGGACACACGCCCATGCCCCACTCCTCACGCCTCGCCCTTCTCCTGCTGGCCGCCATCCTCGGGAGCGACCCCGCCCTCGCCATGGCCGCCGCCCGCGGGGTAGCCGCGTCTACCCCTCTGACCCAGACCTACACCTGGTATGACGGGGAACAGGAACGCACGGTATGGATCAACCCAGCACTCGTGGCCGAATTCAACCCCACCGCATCGGAAGACAAAAACGCTCTGAAACAGGCCCTGCCCGCCGCCCGGGTCCTGCCGGGTAAAAACACCGGCATGCGGTTGTGGCAACTGGACGGCAGCACCACGCCAACGGGCATGTCGCGCTCGTTGAACAGCCGTCTTCCCCAGGGGAAATACTCACCGGTCCTGCACGACAGCCCCACGGCGGCCAGCCGCATGCGCGCCCTGCCGGGCAATATCATTGTTTATCTCAATCCTGCCTGGAGCGAGGCAAGGGCCAGAGCCTGGTTGCAGTCCCGTGGCCTTGTCGTGGTCAAAAAGCTCGACATCGGCACGAACATCTCTATCTTGAAAACCGACCCGGGTTTAGCGGCCCTGGAGCTGGCCAACACCCTTTACCGGACTGGCGAGGTGGTAGCCGCCTTTCCGGACTGGTGGCAGGAAACGGTGGCTCGCTGAAGGCCTTTCTGGGGGGTTGACCGCCCCCCAGCTGTTTTGAAGACATGCAGGGGCCAAGGGCACTCCCCATCTGCTGACACAACTTAGGGGGTAAATGTGAAAAAAAAATATTTGGCTATCAGTGCTATCTCAACTAGTATCTAAGTGCTGCCTGCGGTTTGCCGTAAGTGGCCAGGAATTCTCTTTTTCTCACTTATCTATCAACTAACTATGGCAACACCTAATCCTGCAAGTTCTCTCAGCGGCCTGGCCCTGCGCCTGGTACGAGACGGCCTGCTCAGCACAACCGATGCCGAGCGCCTGCAAAACGACGCCCAAACCCAGAAACTGCCGTTTGTCACCCACCTGGTAGAAAGTAAAAAGCTCAGCAGCGCGATCATCGCGCGCGCGGCGTCGGAAGAATTTGGTGTGCCCCTGTTTGAAATTTCCGCCCTGGATTTGGAAGCGGCACCCATCAAGCTGGTGGATGCCAAGATCATACGCCGGCACCGTGTCCTGCCGATCTACAAACGCGGCACCAAGCTGTACGTAGCGATCACCGATCCTACCAATCTGCAGGCGTTGGATGAAATAAAATTCAACACCGGCCTCGGTACCGAACCTGTCCTGGTGGACGAGTCCAAGCTCGCCCTCGCCATCGACAAATGCCTGGATGCCGCCGACACCACCCTGATGAACCTGTCCGATGGCGACGGACTGGAGGGACTGGATATCTCCTCGGATGACGACAACCGGGGCAAGACCGAGGGCGAGGACGAGGTCAACGAGGCGCCGATCGTCAAATTCGTCAATAAAATTCTCATAGACGCCATCAACCAGGGCGCTTCTGATATTCATATCGAGCCCTACGAGAAAACCTATCGCGTGCGTTACCGGCAGGATGGCATGCTGCGCGAAGTGGCTTCGCCGCCCCTGGCCCTGGCTGGGCGTATCGCGGCACGCGTAAAAATTCTCTCGCGCCTGGACATCGCCGAACGTCGCGTCCCGCAGGATGGCCGCATGAAGCTGCGCATCTCCAAGAACCGCGCCATCGATTTCCGTGTCAGCACATTGCCGACACTGTTCGGGGAAAAGATCGTGATGCGTATCCTCGATCCCGCCTCGGCGACCCTGGGCGTGGAAAAACTTGGCTTTGAACCGGATCAAAAGAAGCTGTTTCTCGATGCCGTGGAGCGACCTTACGGCATGGTGCTGGTCACCGGCCCTACCGGCAGTGGTAAAACCGTCAGCCTGTACACGGCCGTCAATATCCTGAACACCCCCGATCGCAACATCTCCACCGCCGAAGACCCAGTGGAAATTAACCTGGCGGGTATCAACCAGGTGAACATGAACGATAAGGCCGGGCTGACCTTCTCCACCGCCCTGCGCGCCTTTCTGCGTCAGGACCCGGACGTGATTCTGGTGGGCGAAATACGCGACCTGGAAACCGCCGAGATCGCCATCAAGGCGGCACAGACCGGCCATATGGTGTTGTCGACGCTGCACACCAACGACGCGCCGGCCACCCTCAACCGCCTGGTCAACATGGGCGTGGCGCCGTTCAACATCGCCTCTGCCGTCAACCTGATCGTCGCGCAACGTCTGGCGCGACGCCTGTGTCCGGCCTGCAAAAAACAGATGGACGTGCCGAAGCCCGCCCTGCTCAAGGCCGGGTTCAAGGAAAGTGAATTGCACGACCTCAAAATCCTCGGGCCGATCGGCTGCGACCAGTGCAAGGACGGTTACAAGGGTCGCGTGGGCATTTACCAGGTGATGCCGATTTCCGAAAAGATCGGCGAGATCATCATGCGCGGCGGCAACGCGCTGGATATCGCCAACCAGGCGCGCAAAGACGGTATCCCGGACCTGCGCGAATCGGCATTGAAGAAGGTCCGCGACGGCGTCACCAGTCTGGCGGAAGCCGAACGACTCACCAACGACTAAAAACCAACCACCACTTACGATAACCACTATGGCAGAAGCAGCGGCACGCGCAGGGAAATCCAAGCTCGACACCTTCACCTGGGAAGGTGTCGACAAGAAAGGTCGGCGCATCAAAGGCGAGACCGAGGCGATCAGCGTCGCCTACGTCAACGCCACCCTGCGGCGACAGGGCGTCAACCCGATTAAAGTACGCAAAAAAGGCAAATCCTTATTCACGAAAAAGAAAAAGATCACGCCCAAGGATGTCTCCGTCTTCACCCGCCAGTTCGCGACGATGCTGCAGTCGGGCATCCCCATCGTGCAGTCGTTCGATATCGTCGGCAAGGGCCACGAGAATCCGAGCATGCAGGAACTCCTGATGGCGGTGAAACAGGATATCGAATCGGGTACCAACCTGAGCACCGCCCTGGGCAAACATCCGCTCTACTTTGACGCCCTTTATTGCAACCTGGTGCAGGCTGGCGAGTCGGCGGGTATCCTCGATGCCATCCTGGAAAAAGTCGCCACCTACAAGGAAAAGATCGAGGGCATCAAGGGCAAGATCAAATCCGCCCTGTTTTATCCGGCCGCCGTGGTGGTAGTGGCATTTATCATTACCGCCATCCTGCTGATTTTCGTCATCCCGCAGTTTGAATCGCTCTTCAAGGGATTCGGTGCCGACCTGCCGGCCCTGACGCAATTCGTGGTGACACTGTCCAAGGTCTTTCAAGCCTGGTGGTGGGCGATCTTCGGTGTCATGGGCGGCACGGTCTTCTTTATCGGCTACAGCTATAGGCGTTCGGTAAAAATGCAACACACCATAGACCGACTCACGCTGCGGGCACCCATCATCGGCGAAATCATCAAAAAGGCGACCATCGCCCGATACTGCCGCACCCTCGCCACCATGTTCGCGGCGGGTGTGCCACTGGTGGAGAGTCTGGATTCGGTGGCCGGCGCCTCTGGCAACCAGGTTTACTACGAAGGCGTGATGGCGATCAAATCAGATGTAAGCACCGGTATGCAACTGCAGGCCGCCATGGACAATACTAAGTTGTTTCCTAACATGGTGATCCAGATGGTCGCCATCGGCGAGGAGTCGGGCGAACTGGACAAGATGCTGGGCAAGGTCGCGGATTTTTATGAAGAGGAAGTCGATAACGCCGTGGCGTCACTAAGCAGCCTGCTCGAGCCCATAATCATGGCGGTACTGGGCGTTATCGTCGGCACGCTGGTTATCGCCATGTACCTGCCGATCTTCAAGATGGCGTCGGTGGTCTAGTTGGTGTCCGGAGAAAACGTGCGTCGCACCGCTGACACCCAACTCCATCGATGACCCTGATTCTGACCCTGCAGAGCAGCCCCAGCGCGTTTATTCTCCTGGCGGGCCTGGTGGGACTCATCGTCGGCAGTTTTCTCAACGTGGTCATACATCGCCTACCCATCGTGCTGCAACGCCAGTGGCAGCAGGAGTATGCGCAGCTCGCGGAGGGGTCGGTCGAAAGCGCTGTCGCCACTGAAACCTACAACCTGGTCTGGCCGGGTTCGCGCTGCCCGCACTGCGGACACAATATCCGCGCCTGGGAAAATATACCGGTAATCAGCTTTCTGTGGCTGAAGGGAAAATGTTCTGCCTGCGCCGCGCCGATTTCCCGGCGCTATCCCTTGGTGGAGCTGGTCACGGCCACGCTGACGGCCGCCGTCGCCTGGCATTTCGGCCTCAGCTTTGCCGCGCTGGCGGTTATTATCCTGACGTGGGGGTTGATTGCGCTCACCTTCATCGATATCGATGAGCAGCTGCTTCCAGATTTGATCACCTTGCCATTTCTCTGGCTCGGATTGGTGCTGAACAGCTTTGACCTGCTTCCCTACAATGGATTAACCAGCGCAGTCATCGGCGCGGCGGTGGGCTATCTGGTCCTGTGGCTGATATTTCATATCTTCAAGCTGCTCACCGGCAAGGATGGCATGGGCTATGGCGATTTCAAGTTGCTGGCGCTGTTCGGTGCCTGGTTCGGGTGGCAGGCTCTACCCCTGGTGATTCTGCTTTCATCCCTCGTAGGCGCCATTGTCGGTCTGTCTTTCATACTCGTCGCCGGCCGCGACCGGCGTCTGCCCATCCCTTTCGGACCGTTTTTGTGTGCGGCTGGCTGGATCGCCGCATTATGGGGAAATAGCATCACCACGCTCTATCTTCAGTACGCCAGGATCACGCCCTGACGGGACTACACACACCATGTTACGCATAGGCCTGACCGGCGGCATAGGCAGCGGAAAATCCACCGTGGCCGAGCTGTTTAAACGACACGGCGTACCCATCATCGACGCCGACGACATCGCACGCCATCTAACATCGCCTGGGCAACCCGCCCATCAGGCCATCATCGACCGGTTCGGCAGCGGAATCCTGGGGGATGGGCAAACCATAGACCGGCGGAAATTAGGGATACGTGTCTTCACCGATGCCGCTGAGCGCAAAAACCTGGAGGCGATACTCCACCCGCTCGTGCGCGCAGCGATACAAGAGACGCTGAATCGGCTTGAGGCGGCCTACTGCATCATCTCCGCGCCGCTGCTGATCGAGGCGAATCTCATTGATATGGTCGATCGCGTTTTAGTAGTCGACGCCGATGAGCAACTGCAGATTCAACGGGTGATGGCGCGCAATGGGATGAGTGAAAAGGCAGTCAGGCAGATACTGGCCAGTCAGCTGGCCCGCCCGGAGCGACTGCGGCACGCCGATGACCACATCACCAACGACGCAGACCTGCAGTACCTGGAAAGCGCCGTGGAACAGCTGCACCAAACCTATATCTCGCTATCGGCCCACCCTCAGACCCGATAACCGCACTTTCCGGGACGACCCCGAATCAGCTACGGTATTCGGCGTTGATCCGAATGTAATCGTGTGACAGGTCGCACGTCCACAAACGCGCAGCGGCCTGCCCCGCGCCGAGCTCGACACGCAGCAGGATTTCGGCCTTGGCCATCACCGCCTGCCCCTGGTCTTCGGTGTAATCCTGGGCGCGTGCGCCGTTCCTCACAATCTGTACCTGGTCCAGATAAATATTCACTGCGCCTACGTCCAGACGCGGAATACGCGCGCGCCCCACGGCAGCGAGTATGCGCCCCCAGTTGGGATCGCTGGCAAAAAAAGCGGTCTTGACCAGTGGTGAATGCGCGATGGTCTGTGCCACTTCGAGACAATCCGCCTCGTTTTCGCCCTGAGTGACATCGATGGTGATAAATTTTGTCGCGCCCTCGGCATCACGCACGATGGCCTGGGCCAGCTCGGCGAAGACCGCGGTGATATTCTCCAGCAGCACGGCGTAGTCCGCACCGCTGGCCCGATCGATCAGCGGATTCGCCGCGTGACCGCTGG
>JAYUBZ010000046.1:0-4957 GCA_043740595.1 Gammaproteobacteria bacterium | reverse complement strand
GTGCCGGGTCCCACGGCAGCGGTGCGCGCTTCGGCTGTGAACCCGGGGCGGGCAGGGGGAAGATGAGGGAGTTTGCGGCGTGATGGGCGATATGCCCGGTCATGTGATGGTGCTCCTGATGGATGTGCCCATAGAATACCGTGACGTTGGCATGCGGCATGAGCAGGTCGATCGCCGCCGCGCCATCGCGCGTGGCCCAGTCCCACTGGGGATAAAGATCGAACAGCGGACGATGGGTGAAGACCACGATTTTGGCGTCTTTGGGTTGCTGTTTCAGATCCGCCGCCAACCAGGCAAGCTGCTCGTCGCCGATGCGAGCCGCGGGATCGGACACATTGTCCAGCGCGATGAAGTGCACACCCTTGTGATCGAAGGTGTAGTGGGTGTCCCCAAAGAACTCGCGATACGCCTCGCCTTTGTCGAGGGAGGCGTCGTGCTCGCCCGGCATGAAGCGCAGGTTTTTTACGTTGAGGCCGCCGATGATCTCGCGGAACTCGGCCATGCGCCGGCGGCGTTCCTTTGGATCGTCCGTGGTGTGCGTAAGATCGCCGGTGAACACGATAAAATCCGGTTGCTGAGACAGCGCATTGACTGCGGCGACCGCCTTTTTGAGCGTGTTTTTCGCCTCCGGGTTGGGTGGCCCGGCGAAACCCCAGTGGCTATCGGATAACTGGACAAAAAAGAAATCGTCATACGCGGCGGCTTTACCCGTCTTCTCGCCCGCTGCGTTGACGCTACCACCCAGGCCGGACGCAAACACCACGCCGCCCAGACCGACCAGTTTCAGGAATTGCCGCCGATTTTGTTGCATAGTGCTCTCCTTGTGACAGGGTTTTAGGGGGACTGTAACCTGCGTTACCGGCTCGACGCCGGGAATATTCCCGTGGGTGAGGAAATGTTTGTCACGGGAATAAAATCGCCTTGCCGCCGGTACTACTCAAAGGACCGGAGGAATGACCGTGCCGGGTTGTGGCAATACAGCCGACCCGGAATATACTGTTTGTTGATGGAATAAGTCGGCGTTTATAGTGGTATTGGATAACGAGTCCACGGGAGAAGGTTTGAACGAGCAGACGAAAACCCGGCGCTTCGAGGTTATGGTATTGCCGCATATGAATGCGGCCTACAACCTGGCTCGCTGGCTGACGCACAACGATCATGATGCGCACGATATCGTGCAGGAGGCCTACTTGCGCGCTTTCAAGTTTTTCGACGGGTTGCGCGGCGACAGTGCCCGCGCGTGGTTGTTGGGCATAGTACGCAACACCTTCTACACCTGGCTGGAGCAGCACCGCAAACACGATACGAACATGTCTTTCGACGAAGAGTCACACAGCCTGGAAAGCAGCGCGCTGAGTCAGCCGGATGGCAACCCGGAGATGATATTGGCACGCGCCGATAACACGCGCCTGTTGAACCTGGCGTTGGCCAGGTTGCCGCTGGAGTTTCGTGAGGTGGTGGTGTTGCGCGACATCGAGGACTTGTCATACAAAGAGATTGCCGAGGTCTCTGCCATACCCATCGGCACGGTGATGTCGCGCCTGGCGCGTGGTCGAAAATTACTGCTGGCGGATATCGGACTCAGCAAGCAAGGGTCATGTGATGGACTGTAAAGAAGCCATAGAATTACTGCCGGCACACGTCGACGCTGAACTGGGAACGCGTGATGCGCTGCGCATGGAGCAGCACCTGCAAGGCTGTGCAGCGTGTCGCGCGGAATACGCACAGCTCGCCGCGGCGCGCGCGGCGGTGAAAAAACACGCCACCTATTTTACCGCACCCGACGAGCTGACCCGCCGGATCGGGCGCGCGCTACCCTCAGCGCCGCTGCCGCGTGCATGGCGTGCATGGGGTTGGCCCAATGCCGCTGCGCTGTTGGCGACGATGGCGGCGGTCGCGTGGAGCCTCGGACTTTATTTGACGTTACCCACGGGCGCGGACCGGTTGGCGGATGAAGTCGTCGCCGACCACGTGCGTTCGATGATGTCGGACCATGCGACCGATGTGGCATCCACCGATCAACATACGGTCAAGCCCTGGTTCAATGGCAAGCTGGATTTCTCCCCGCCGGTGAGCGATTTGACCTCCGAGGGCTTCCCCCTGATTGGCGGCCGCCTGGATTATCTCGGCCATCGACCGGTGGCGGCCCTGGTGTATCGGCATAACCAGCATGTGATCAATCTGTTTGTGGCGCCCGCGCCCGCTGCCGGCAATCTCGAGCCCCGACACCTGGAGCGCCAAGGCTATCACCTCATCCATTGGGTGCAGGGCGGTATGGATTTCTGGGCAGTGTCGGATGTGGAAAGCGTGCAGCTGGACAAATTCAGAAGTCTGATCACGGCGCGCGCACAGCCGACATGATCGCTGGAGCCCGGCTGGGAGGCGCTGGGTGTGCGGGGTTTCTCAACGCCCACGAGCGCGCCCTCCGTCGTCAGCGACTTAAGGCAGTTGCAGAAATCCTGAAGGTTGACGGCATGCGGCCCATGCGTTTTTCTTTTTCTGTCTGGCGTGGCGGGTGATGGGTGGCCACGCAGTCTGCATCGGTGCATGTGCGCCCTGGATGAAACTCCGTGGTTTACGTCAGGTGTCGTCCGTCTCGGGATCGAAACGTAATGCCCCTTGCGCGTCGTAATTCTCCGGATTCGCCAACGGGGTGTCCCAACCGAGCAAGACGCCCGCCAACATCGCCCGCACCTGGGCCTTATCGACGCCGTACATGTCATTGAGTTCATCGGCGGTCTTGGTGGAGGCCACGCGGTAGTAAGCGGGGGCGCCGGAACGGATGGCGATGGTTTCACCGGTGGTCGGTAGATTGGCAAACGCGATGCCCGGCAAGAGGGATAGCGTGGAAAGCATTTTTCTCATGGTGCGGCTCCTTGTAGCGCGATTCTGTGGGCCCATCGTGTGATTAAACGATCATTACTCGCCGGGGGCCGTGTGTGGGCCCGGAGACAGGGGGAGATGAACCGTATGTTCCCATGGACCCGATAAATCGCCGATTGTTCGCCGCTGCCGGCCAGATCGCCGGGTTTTCAGACGAACGGGAGGGTGGCCACGGTGATGGCATCGGGGCTGTCCGTGGTGGTCTGTTTTAAATTCATCCCGTGGGCGCCTTGTGTTAGATTGATTCGGGTGGGGAACCTGGGGCAGGAGTTTACCGGTACTATATTAAGGTATCATGATAGGTCGCCCCGAGATCTTCCATGTCTCCCGATTTTGCTGAAGAAACGCACAATCCATCCAGGAAAACACCATGCCGTCGGCACAGGAACGGGTCACCGTGTTGGCCCAGGAAATAAAAAAAGCCATGCTGGAGGCCAAGGCTGCAGAGGCCCGTGCCCAGCGCCTGGGCGAGGAACTGAGGCTGGCCCTGGTGGAGGCGAAGGCCCAGGCCGAAGCGGCCAGAACGATCGTCGAGTATCCGGTGGGGCGCTACGAATGCAAAGGATGCAGGCAGAGTACGATCTTTTCGGAATCCTACCGGGAACTGCCTCCCTGCGATAACTGCGGGCGGCGGGAGTATCTGGGTGCTGAACCTAAGGTCACCATCATTACGCCACCGTCACCGAAGAAATACTCCGCTGGGATGTATGGATGCAAGGACTGTGGCGGCCGTGTCGCCGTGGTAGAGGATACCGACACACTCTCTTCTTGTGAGCTGTGTGGCACCGGCAGGCTCACGCCGCTGTGAGCGGCAGGTGGCGCCGGCGTATTTTCTGCCAGCGACGACGCACAATAAGGACTGGTGAGGGGGGTGTCTTTTTCCTGATTATTCCAGTTTTCCCCGGCGACCGATTGTGGCCGGGGTCTGGCGCCGCACCCAGGTGACCAGGTCCGCGGCCGTAAGCGGCCGGGAGAACAGGAAGCCTTGACCAAACTCACACTCCAGTCCGCGTAAACAGGTCAGCTGCGCCTCGGTCTCGATTCCCTCCGCCACCACTTGCATGCCCAGACCACGCGCCATGGCGCGGATGGTGGTGGCAATCTGCACGTCGCCGTGCTGGTCGGGGATGTTGCGGACAAACGATCGATCGATCTTAAGCACGTCGAAAGGCAGTTGCTGCAGATAGCTTAGGCTCGAATAGCCTGTGCCGAAATCGTCCAGGGCCAGGCGTATGCCCATGTCGCCGAGCCGCTTGAGACTGCGGCGCACATCGTCGGTCAACACCAGCAGCGCACCCTCGGTGATCTCCAGCTCAAGCAGGTTAGCGTCCAGACCGCTCGCGGACAGCGCGCGCTCCACACCGGCCACTATCCGACCGAGCTGGATCTGGCGTGATGACACATTGACCGACATGCGTAGCGGGGTCATACCCGCCTGTTGCCATGCGCGCGCCTGCCGGCAGGCCTCGCTCAGCACCCAGTCACCGATCGGCAGGATCAGGCCAGTATCCTCGGCCATCGGTATGAATTGATCGGGTGGCACGTTGCCATGTTCGGCGTCATGCCAGCGCAGTAGCGCCTCGACGCCGACGATGCGCTGGTCTTCGAGGGACACCACCGGTTGGTAGGCCAGCGACAGCGCACCGGCATCGAGGGCCTGGCGCAGCCGGTTCTCCAGCCGGAAGCGTTCCGTTACGAGCGCCGTGTGCTGTGGCTGATGGAACTCATAACGGTTGCCGCCATGCGACTTGGCGCGATACATGGCGGCGTCGGCGTCTCGCAGCAGACCATCCAGTGACTGGTCATGGTCTGGATAGATGGCGATACCGATGCTGGCCGAGGTATATACCTGGGTTCCGTTAAGGTCGATGGGGCCGGTGAGGCTGGCCAGCATACGATCTGCGACCCGGCCGATATCGGCCTGATTGTTGATGCGCGTGGCGATGATGGCGTATTCGTCGCCGCCGAAACGGCTGATGTGATCGTGATCACGCAAGCAGGCCTTTAGGCGCTCGCCGACGCGTTGGATCAAGATGTCGCCCATGCCGTGTCCGAGGCTGTCATTGATCGTCTT
>JAYUBZ010000045.1:0-13684 GCA_043740595.1 Gammaproteobacteria bacterium | reverse complement strand
GGCAAGAGCACGGTCACCAGCATGGTGGGGGCCATGTGCCGCGAGGCGGGGTTGGATACCGCCGTCGGTGGCAATATCGGCGTGCCGGTGCTGGATCTGCTGCGCGAACCGGAGCCGGATGTGTATGTGCTGGAGCTGTCGAGTTTTCAACTGGAGACCACCACCAGCCTGAAGGCGCGTGCCGCGACGGTGCTCAATATCACGCCCGATCATATGGATCGATACCCCAGCCTGGCGGATTATGCCGCCGCCAAGGCGCGCATATTTCACGGCGACGGTGTGATGCTGCTGAATGCCGAGGACCCGCAGGTCATGGCGATGCAGAGCCTTAAGCGTCGCACCCGTCACTTCGGCCTAGGCGTGCCCCTGGGTGAGGCGGACTACGGTATTGTGCGGCGCGGTGGTGAAGAATGGTTAGCGCGCGGCGAGCGTGCGCTCATGCCGTGCGGCGAGGTGCCGCTGCCGGGCCGGCACAATCTGGCAAACACCCTCGCTGCCATGGCGCTGGCGGAGGCGGTAGGCGTGCCCTTCGACGCCATGCGTCGCGCCATCGTTCACTACAAAGGCCTGCGCCATCGCACGGAACAGGTGGCCGAACGCGATGGCGTGCGCTGGATCGACGATTCCAAGGGCACCAATGTGGGTGCCACGGTCGCGGCCTTGAATGGCATGGACAGTCCGGTGGTGCTGATCGCCGGCGGTGACGGTAAGGGCGCGGACTTCAGCGAACTGCGCGAGCCCGTGGCGCGCCACGCGCGTGCCGTGGTGCTCATCGGCCGCGATGCATCCCTGATCGAAAGTGCCCTCACTGCCCAGGTCCCGGTCAAGCACGCTACGGACATGCGCCACGCAGTGGCCCTGGCAAGGCAACTCGCCCAGCCCGGCGACATCGTGCTGCTGTCGCCGGCCTGCGCGAGCTTCGATATGTTCCGCAATTATGAGCAGCGCGGCGATGTGTTTACCGCCGCGGTGCGGGAGGAGCTGGCATGAACGAAGCGGTGCTTGGCAGCCGAACCGTGCGCATCGCCGGACAGGCTCTGCCTAAGTGGGATGCGTGGCTGATGGGGAGTGTCGGCTGCCTGTTGTTGTTGGGGCTGGTGATGGTGTATTCCGCCTCCATCTCCATTTCGCAGCGCGCCACCGGCAACAGCCTGCACTACCTCCTGCGGCATCTCGCCAGCGTTGTCGCGGGGTTGGTGTGCATGGCCGTGGTTATGCGTACCCGGGCCAGGTTGTGGGAGGCGGCGGGGCCGTATCTGCTGTTACTGGGTATCGGGTTGCTGGTGGTCGTGCTGCTACCGGGTCTCGGTGTGCGTGTCAACGGCAGTTCGCGCTGGTTGTCCTTGGGTATAGTGAACTTGCAGCCATCCGAGTTGATGAAGATATTTATGATCGTGTATGCCGCCGGCTATCTGGTACGCAAGCAGGATGAGTTGCGTTTTTTCACCCAGGGCATCCTGATGTTAAGCATCGTGCTGGCGATCATGGGTATGCTGTTGCTGCAGGAGCCGGATCTCGGTTCGGTGGTGGTTATCTGCGTTACCGTGTTTGGCATGTTGTTTCTAGCGGGTGTGCGTTTCTGGCACTTCATGGTGGTGGTCGGCGCCGGTGTCGGCGGCATGGTGTTGCTGACGGTGGTAGCACCCTATCGCCTGGCGCGTGTCACCGGTTTTCTCGACCCCTGGTCGGATCCCTTCAACAGCGGTTTTCAGCTGACCCAGGCCTTGATCGCCTTTGGCCGCGGCGAGTGGCTGGGGGTGGGTCTGGGCGGCAGCGTGCAGAAGTTGTTTTATCTGCCGGCGGCGCACACGGATTTTCTTTTCTCGGTCATCGCCGAGGAACTCGGCCTGATGGGTGTGATGCTGGTGCTCGCGCTGTTTGCCGTGGTGGTGTGGCGTGCCTTCGTTATCGCGCAGCAGGCGGAGCGCATGGGTCAGCGTTACGCGGCGCGCCTGGCGGAGGCCGTGGGTCTGCTGATCGGCGTGCAGGCGATGATCAACATGGGTGTCAACATGGGGGCCTTGCCCACCAAGGGCCTGACGCTGCCCTTCGTCAGTTATGGCGGCAGCAGCATGCTGGTCAGCTGCATCGCCGTGGGTCTGTTATTCATGGTGGATCGCGCATCGCGCGCCCAGCGGGTGGGAAAATGAGCCGGCGCATATTGATTATGGCGGGCGGCACCGGCGGACATGTGTTTCCGGCCCTGGCGGTCGCGGGCGATTTGCGCAATCACGGGGTGGATGTGATCTGGCTCGGCACCCAGCGCGGGCTGGAGTCGCGTGTCGTGCCGGCGGCGGGTTTTCCCGTGGAATGGGTGACGATACGCGGTGTGCGGCGCGGTGGCGTCATCGGCTGGCTGCTCCTGCCCTTCCGCATGTTGCTGGCGATGTTCCAGGCGTGGCGCATCCTGCGCCGCATCCGGCCGGATGCGGTGCTGGCCATGGGCGGGTTTGTTTCCGGCCCCGGTGGTGTGGTGGCGTGGCTGGCGCGCCGGCCGTTGTTGATCCACGAACAGAATGCCATTGCCGGCCTGACCAACCGCTGGCTGGCAATGATCGCCGATGTGGTCATGTGCGGATTCCCCGGGGCGTTTGGCGCCTTGCCCGGCGCGCGCCACGTGGGCAACCCGGTGCGCCCGGAAATCCTGGCGCTGCCCTTGCCAAGCGAGCGCATGGCCAACCGCACCGGTCGCTTGCGTGTGCTGGTGGTGGGCGGCAGCCTCGGTGCCGCGATATTCAACCAGACGGTGCCGCTTGCGCTGCGCGCCCTGAGTGCCGAGCAACGCCCCGAGATCTGGCACCAGACCGGTCGTGGCCAGCGTGACGTTACCGAGCGTTCGTATGAAAAGAGTGCCGTCACCACCATCGTCGCCGAGTTCATCGACGACATGGCGGCGGCCTATGGCTGGGCCGATGTGGTGATCTGCCGCGCCGGGGCCATGACCATCGCCGAACTGTGTGCCGCCGGCGTGGCCGCGATCCTCGTGCCTTATCCGTCGGCGGTGGACGATCACCAGACGGCGAACGCGCGCTTTCCCGCGGAGCGCCAGGCCGCGATCCTCGTGCCGCAAGCGGATTTTAGTGTTGCGTATCTGGCGGAGATGCTGCAGAGCTTCGCCTCCAATCGCGCGTTGCTGCTGAAGATGGCGACCAACGCGCGTGCCTGCGCCACACCCGACGCCACCGAGACGGTCACACGTCTGTGCATGGAGGTGGCGCATGCGTAACTGGGTCAAGCGCGTGCATTTTGTCGGCATCGGTGGCGCCGGCATGAGCGGCATCGCCGAGGTGCTGGCGAATCTGAAATTTCAGGTCTCCGGCTCGGATGCCTTGGAGAGCGCCAATACCCGTCGGCTGCGCGAGCTCGGGGCGAAGGTGCATATCGGTCACGCTGCGGCCCTGGTCCAGGACGCGGACGTGGTAGTGATCTCTTCCGCCGTGAAGGAATCCAACCCCGAGGTCATGGCGGCGCGCGCCGCGAAGATTCCCGTCATCCCGCGCGCCGAAATGCTGGGCGAGTTGATGCGCCTGCAGCACGGCATCGCCATCGCCGGCACCCACGGCAAGACCACCACCACCAGCCTGGTGGCGAGTGTCCTGGGGCAGGCGGGCCTGGACCCCACATTTGTCATCGGCGGGCGCTTGAACAGCGCCGGCACCAATGCGCGTCTCGGGCGCGGCGAGTACCTGGTGGCGGAGGCGGATGAGAGCGACGCATCGTTTCTGCACCTGCAGCCGTACATGGGCATCATCACCAACATCGATGCCGACCACATGGACACCTACGGCGGGGATTTCGGCCGGTTGAAGCAGGCGTTCGTGGATTTTCTGCACAACCTGCCGTTTTATGGACTGGCCGTGGTCTGCATCGATGACCCGGTGGTGCGCGAAATCGTCGCACAGGTACACAAGCCGGTACGCACCTATGGCCTGAGCGCGGATGCCGACGTGCGCGCCACGGACATCACGCAGCATGGCCTGCAGATGCGCTTCAACGTGCAGTTGCCCGATCTCAAACAGGGGCTGGCCATCACCCTCAATCATCCCGGCCAGCATAATGTGCTGAATGCCCTGGCGGCGATCGCCGTGGCGCACGAACTGCACGTGTCGCACGCCGACATACAGGAAGGCCTGGCCACGTTTGGCGGTATCGGCCGGCGCTTCCAAATGAACGGCCGGGTGGCCCTCGCCGGCGGTGACGTGTTGCTGGTGGATGACTACGGACACCACCCGCGTGAACTCACGGCCACTATCGAGGCGGCGCGCAGCGGCTGGCCGGATCGGCGTCTGGTGGTGGCGTTTCAGCCGCACCGTTACACGCGCACGCGCGACCTGTTCGATGATTTCAGCGCGGTGTTGAGCGACCTGGATCCATTGCTGATCACCGAGGTGTATGCCGCCGGCGAAGCGCCCATCGTCGGCGCCGATGGGCGCGCCTTGTGCCGCTCCATCCGCACCCGCGGCGGCAATCCGATTTTTGTCGAGAAGGTGGAGGATCTGACGCAGGTGCTGAAGGATTTGCTGCGGCCGAACGATTTGCTGCTCACCCTCGGCGCCGGCAACATCGGCCACGTCGCCGCCGGCCTCGCGACGGCGCTGGGGGGCGGACAGTGATGAGCGCGGCACGCACCCTGCATCCATTGCGCGGCACCTTGCGTCTGCACGAACCCCTCGCGCGCCACACCAGTTGGCGCGTGGGTGGACCGGCGGAGCATTTTTATGAGCCGGCCGATATCGACGACGTGGCTGCGTATCTTAAGAGCCTGCCGCCGCATGAGGCGGTATTGTGGATAGGTCTCGGCAGCAACTTACTGGTACGCGACGGCGGCCTGCGCGGCAGCGTGATTTCGGTGAGCGGGCGGCTCAACGGCCTGTCGCGGCTGGACGAAGTCACGGTGCGCGCCGAGGCCGGTGTGGCCAGTGCCAAGCTGGCGCGCTACTGCGTGCAGCACGGCCTCACGGGTGCTGAGTTTCTCGCCGGCATCCCGGGCACCGTGGGCGGCGCGCTGGCCATGAACGCCGGTGCCTTCGGGGGTGAAACCTGGCGCAACGTGAGCGCGGTGGAGACCCTCGACCGCGACGGCGGCCGGCATACGCGCACTCCACAGGACTACGCCATCGGTTACCGCAGCGTGCGCGGGCCGCAGAACGAATGGTTCGTTGCCGGGCATTTCCACCTGCAGGCCGACGCCGGCAGTGAAGGCAAGGCGCGTATCAAGTCGTTGCTGGCACAGCGTGGCGCCACCCAGCCGACACAATTGCCCAATGCCGGCTCGGTGTTCCGCAATCCGCCCGGGGATTATGCCGCGCGCTTGATCGAGGCATGCGGTCTCAAGGGCGAGTGCGAGGGCCAGGCCTGCGTCTCCACCCTGCATGCGAATTTCATCGTCAACCAGGGTGATGCGACGGCGGCGCAGATCGAACGGCTGATCGCCAGGATGCAGGCGCAGGTGCGTTTGCAGCACGGCGTGGAATTGGTCCCCGAGGTGCGGGTGGTTGGAGAGCAGGCATGAACAGTGGCAACTACGGAAAAGTGGCGGTGCTCATGGGCGGCCTGTCGGCGGAACGCGAGGTGTCGCTCAAGAGCGGCGGGGCGGTGCTCGCCGCCCTGCGGAAACAGGGCGTGGATGCCCACGGCATCGACGCCGGCAAAGATGTATTGCAGGTGCTGGCGCGCGGACAGTATGCGCGCGCGTTTATTGCACTGCACGGTCGCGGGGGTGAAGACGGCGTGATTCAAGGCGCCTTGGAGGTGCTCGGCATACCTTATACCGGCAGCGGTGTGCTGGGCTCGGCGCTGGGCATGGACAAGTTGCGTTGCAAACAACTGTGGATAGGTTGCGACATTCCCACCCCCGAGTTTGCGGTTTATAGCGGTGAGTCGACGCTTGCGGCGATCGCGCAGCGGCTGGGTTATCCGCTGTTCGTCAAGCCGGTGCACGAAGGTTCGAGTATCGGCATCGGCAAGGCCGGTAACCTGGACGAACTGCGTCGTGCCTGTACCGAGGCGGCGCGTTACGACCACAGCGTGTTGATCGAGCGCTGCATCGTGGGTCCGGAGCTGACGGCGGGCATATTAGGCGAGCGCGAACTGCCGCTGATACGCCTTGAAACCCCGCGCAGCTTTTACGATTACGAGGCCAAGTACCTGCTCGACAGCACGCGCTATCACTGCCCGTCGGGTTTGACGCCGGAGCAGGAGCGGCGGGTGCAGGCACTGGCGCGACGTGCCTTTGCATCCGTCGGTTGTCGTGGCTGGGGCCGGGTGGACTTCATGCTGGATGCCGCCGGACTACCCTACGTGTTGGAGGTCAACACCGTGCCGGGCATGACCGATCACAGCCTGGTGCCCATGGCCGCGCGCCATGCCGGACTCAGTTTCGAGCAGCTGGCGATGCGCATATTGGAAATCAGCCTGGAGACCAGCGCCGGTGAGTAGCGATACCCGCACCTTGGGCGAGCGCCTGTCGGAAGGCATGTCGTTGCGCGCGGCGGCCGTCATCCTGATGGTGGTGGTGGCCTTGGTCGCGGGTTTGTTTGGTCTCGATCATGTGTTGCGCCCCAGCACGTTTCCGGTACGCAGCGTGAGTTTTGAAGGCCGATTCAAGCACGTCGATCAGCAACAGCTGGCCAATGCGCTGGTCCCGGCGGTGAGTGGTAATTTTTATCTACTCGATCTGGATGCGATTAAACGTCGTGCCGAGAGCGTGCCCTGGGTACACCAGGCATCGGTACGGCGGCAATGGCCGGATGGGGTACATATCCGTTTCACCGAGCAGGTGTTGGTCGCGCGCTGGGGTGAGTCCGCCTGGGTCAACAGCGCGGGCGAAGCGGTGGACCTGCAAGATCGGGATGGGGTTGCGGGCCTGCCGATGTTCCAGGGTCCGGAAGGTACACAGGCGGAGTTGCTCGCACATTACACGCGCCTGAGTGAAATCCTGGCGCCCGCGGGTCTGCGCATCGCAACGCTGCAACTCACGGCGCGCCGCACCTGGACCATTGTGTTGGACAACAGCATCACATTGGTCCTGGGGCGCGAGGAGCCGGCGGAAAAGGTGGCGCGCTTCGCGCGACTTTATCCCAGCACCCTGGCGGCGCAGAGCGCGCGTATCAAACAGGTGGATTTGCGCTACACCAATGGTTTTGCGGTTCAGTGGCAGAACGTCAATACAGATTCAGCGGCGCCTCAGTTGGGGCGCAGTTAACAGATGGATAAAAGGTGAAAAATGTCCAAAAAAGGTGATGAAGGTCTGATCGTAGGACTGGATATCGGCACCTCCAAGGTACTGGCCATCGTGGGCGAGGTGTCGTCCAGTGGCGAGGTGGAGGTGATCGGCGTCGGCCATCATCCGTCGCGCGGCATGAAGAAGGGCGTGGTGGTGAACATCGAATCCACGGTGCAGTCGATTCAGCGTGCGGTGGAAGAGGCGGAGTTGATGGCCGGTTGCCAGATACATTCGGTGTTTGCCGGCATCGCCGGCAGCCACATCAACAGTTTCAATTCCCACGGCATCGTCGCCATCAAGGACAAAGAGGTCGGTCCGAGCGACGTCGAGCGCGTCATCGAAGCGGCGCGTGCCCTGGCCATCCCCACCGACCAGAAGGTGCTGCACATCCTGCCGCAGGAATTCATCATCGACAAACAGGAGGGTGTGCGCGAACCCATCGGCATGTGCGGGGTACGCCTGGAGGCCAAGGTGCATATCGTCACCGGCGCCATGAGCGCCGCGCAGAACATCATCAAATGTGTGCGTCGTTGCGGACTGGAGGTGGACGACATCATCCTTGAACAGCTTGCCTCCAGCATGTCGGTGCTGACGGAGGATGAAAAAGAGCTGGGTGTCTGCCTGGTGGATATCGGCGGCGGCACCACGGATATCTCGGTATTCACAGAAGGCGCCATCCGCCACACCGCCGTGATACCCATCGCCGGCGACCAAGTGACGAATGACATCGCCGTCGCACTGCGCACCCCCACGCAGTTCGCCGAAGAGATCAAGAAAAAATACGGCTGTGCCTTGACGCAGCTCGCCAAGGCGGACGAAACCATTGAAGTCCCGAGCGTCGGCGACCGCCCGCCGCGCAAGCTGGCGCGCCAGACCCTGGCCGAGGTGGTGGAGCCGCGCATCGAGGAGCTCTTCGGCCTGATACTCGCCGAGTTGCGGCGCAGCGGATTCGAAGATCTGGTCGGTTCCGGCATCGTGCTCACCGGCGGCAGTTCCAAGATGGAAGGCATGGTGGAACTGGCCGAAGAGGTGTTTCACATGCCGGTGCGCATCGGCATCCCCCAGTACGTGGGCGGGTTGAGCGGCGTCGTGCACAACCCGATTTTTGCCACCGGGGTGGGTCTGGTGCTGTATGGCGCGCGCAGCCGCGTGGGCAGGAATTACAGCATGCACACACGCTCGTCCCAGGCGGGGCTTAAAAATGTATTGGGAAAAATGAAGAGTTGGTTTCAGGGGAATTTTTAAATGACAAGGCGACGTTATAGCAGCGGGCGGATCGGGCGTTATGCCGGTTATCAGAAAGGATATTATAAGACTACGGTCAGTGTACTCACACAGGAGACAACGCTATGTTTGAATTAATGGATACCTACGGCCAACAGGCCGTGATCAAGGTGATTGGTGTCGGCGGCGGAGGCGGTAACGCAGTGGAGCACATGGTCTCCGCCAATATCGAAGGTGTCGAGTTTATCGTTGCCAATACCGACTCGCAGGCATTGAAGAAATCCAATGCGCGCACGATTCTGCAACTCGGCACCAACCTCACCAAGGGCCTGGGTGCCGGGGCCGATCCAGGAATAGGGCGCCAGGCCGCGGTCGAGGATCGCGAGCGTATCGCGGAAGTACTGAGTGGTGCGGACATGGTCTTCATCACCGCTGGCATGGGGGGTGGTACCGGCACCGGGGCGGCACCGGTGGTGGCGCAGGTCGCGCGCGACATGGATATCCTCACGGTGGCGGTGATCACCAAGCCGTTTCCCTTCGAGGGCAAGAAGCGCATGGCCATCGCCGAGCAGGGCATCAAGGAGCTGGCGGAATTTGTCGACTCCGTCATCACCATCCCGAACGAAAAGCTCCTCGCCGTGGTGGGTAAGGGTGCGAGCCTGTTGGATGCCTTTGGCAAAGCCAACGAGGTGTTGCAGGGTGCCGTGCAGGGCATCGCCGAACTGATCACCCGGCCCGGCCTGATCAACGTCGACTTCGCCGACGTGCGCACGGTGATGTCGGAAATGGGTTTGGCGATGATGGGGTCCGCCAGCGCCAGCGGCGAACACCGGGCCGCGGAGGCTGCACGTGCCGCGGTATCGAGCCCGTTACTGGATGACGTCAATATTGCCGGCGCCCGGGGCATCCTGGTAAACGTCACTGCCAGCGAGTCGTTATCTATCGGTGAGTTCGAAGAGGTGGGAAACACCGTCAAGGAGTTTGCCGCCGACGATGCGACGGTCGTCATCGGCACCGTTATCGATCCTGCCCTGGGGGACGAGCTGCGGGTGACGGTGGTGGCCACCGGACTCGGCCAAGGTCAAAAACGCCAGCAGCCCTATAAAGTCATCAAGACCGGGACCGGCACGACTGATTATGAGCAGCTGGACACCCCGACGGTCATCCGCAATCGACGCGGCAGCGAGTCGCGTCTCGGCGCGACGGACTCCGGTATGGAATATCTTGATATTCCGGCTTTTTTGCGCAAACAGGCGGATTGACCACAGACAGTAGTTGACTAAAATAGTCTAGTATAAAATCACGGTAGGGGGCCGTTCCGTTTGTCGGCCCTGTGGGCGAAAGAGCCGGTTTTGAGCCGTGTTTGCTGGACATATATGAAGATATAACTTTAAATAAACATGTAACAATGTAATAGATCAGGAATAAGCGGGGTCCTTGCGTGTGACCCAAAACAGGGCGTTTCAGAATACCTGGTTTGCTCCCTGGTTGGAGGGGGTAAAATCCCAACACAATACGGATTAACGTTTCGCCGTTTTTTGGCGAACTAGATCAGAATAACGGGCTGTGATCAGCGACGGCATGATAAAACAACGGACTTTAAAGAATGTCATCCGGGCCACCGGAGTCGGTTTGCACACCGGCGAAAAGGTTTATCTCACTTTGCGCCCGGCCCCGGTGGAGAGCGGCATTATTTTTCGTCGCACCGACCTGCCGGAACCCGTCGAAGTGCATGCGCGTCCCGAGAATGTTACCGACACCCGGCTTTCCACAACGCTGGAAAATAACGGCGTGAAGATCTCCACGGTGGAGCATTTGATGTCAGCCTTTGCCGGCCTCGGCATTGATAATGCGTATGTGGATGTCACCGCTCCGGAAGTCCCGATTATGGACGGCAGTGCGGGTCCGTTTGTCTTCCTGATTCAATCCGCTGGTATCGAAGAACAGCAGGCGCCGAAGCGCTTCATGCGCATAAAGAAGGAAATCCGCATCGAGGACGGCGATAAGTGGGTGTGTTTCGAGCCCTGGGACGGTTTCAAGGTTTCCTTTTCCATCGATTTTGATCATCCCACCTTCAGGAATTCCACACAGGTGGCCAGCGTGGATTTTTCCACCACCTCATTCGTAAAAGAAGTGAGCCGGGCACGCACCTTCGGTTTCATGCGTGATCTGGAGGCACTGAGGCAGGCTGGTTTGGCACGCGGCGGCGGTTTGGATAACGCGATCGTCATGGACAGCTTTCGTGTCCTTAACGACGATGGTTTGCGCTACGAAGACGAGTTCGTCAAACACAAAGTGCTGGATGCGATCGGCGATTTGTACCTATTGGGCCATCCATTAATCGGTGCCTTCAGTGCTTACAAATCGGGCCATGCCTTGAACAATCGCCTCCTGCGCGCGCTGAAGGCCGATGAAGACGCGTGGGAGCTGGTGTCCTATGCGGAAACGGACAAAGCCGCCATTTCCTTCATGCGTACAGTACCGGCAATCTAAATCTGCCGGCCTATCTGATGACATTAACAATGTATGAAATCGGCTCGTCGAAAGTGATATGAACGTTATTCTGGTACCCAAAAGCCATCGGCGCGGCATGAACATCAGCCTCAGCCACTATCATGTAGTGACGCTGTCCGTATTGCTGTTGCTTATATTTCCGCTTGTGATGGGCACGATAACCTATAAAATTCAGGATATGCTTAACGATCGTTCGGGTGCGCGCAGTGCGGAATTCGTACAGCAGCAAGAACACCTGCTCGCCAGCCAGCGCCAAGAAATCGAGAGCGTGCGGAGTAACGCCGAAATCCATCTTAACGCCCTGGCACAACGGCTCGGCTACATGCAAGCGCAGATGCTGCGCGTCAATGCCTTGGGTCAGCGCCTGACGCGCATGGCCAACCTCGATAAACGCGAGTTTGATTTTTCCGAAGATCCCGCGATGGGCGGGCCGGAAAACCCCAGTGCGGTTGCCAATCCGCCTGTGGATGATTTTATGAAATCCATTGAGGATCTGGCGGCGGACATGGATAAAAAGGCCCAGAGCCTCAGCGTCATGGAAAACCTCCTGATGGACCGTCAGCTGCAAGCGGCGGTGTTTCCCAGTGGTTGGCCTACCGATGGCGGCTGGATGTCATCCGGCTTTGGGCTGCGCGCCGATCCATTTACCGGGCGCAAGGCATATCACGAGGGTGTCGATATCGCCAGCCGCATGGGCTCGCCGATCAAGGCCATGGGCGGTGGAGTCGTGAGCTTCGCTGGCGAGAAAGAGGGTTACGGTTACATGGTAGAGATCAACCATGGCAACGGTGTCTCGACGCGTTACGCCCATTCCAGTGAGTTGCTGGTCAAAGTGGGTGACCGGGTGCAAAAGGGACAGAAGATCGCCCTGGTCGGCTCCAGTGGGCGTTCAACTGGCCCGCATGTCCACTTTGAAGTCCTGCGTGATGGTCATGCGGTCGACCCGCAATCCTACCTCCAGGCGGCACAATAGACTCACGCCGGCCGGCATTTCCCTTTACTTTTGGTTCCTCCAGATATCCGTGTTTGAGTCTCTGCAGTTGTACGTATTTAAGTTTCAGCAGTTATCCTTATTTAAGTCTCAGCGGTTTTCCTCCATAATCCCCCTTTTTGACAGTCCCTGCGGGGCCTCAGGATCTTTCCATGGTCGTCAATGTACTCAACAAAATTTTTGGCAGCCGCAACAGCCGGCTCATCAAGCAGATGACACGCGATGTGGAGCGGATCAACGCGCTGGAAGCGGATATCTCCAAACTCTCGGACACGGAGCTCAGTGCAAAGACGACTGAATTCAGGCAGCGCCTGGGGCAAGGCGAGAGTCTGGACGCGCTGTTGCCCGAGGCCTTCGCCGTGGTGCGCGAAGGCGCGAAACGCTGCATGGGCATGCGACACTTCGACGTGCAGCTGATTGGCGGCATGGTCCTGCATGAAGGCAAGATTGCCGAAATGCGTACCGGCGAGGGCAAAACCCTGGTGGCGACCCTCGCGGCCTACCTGAATGCACTGCCCAGCAAGGGCGTGCACGTGGTGACGGTGAACGACTATCTAGCCCGCCGCGATTCCGAGTGGATGGGCAGGCTGTACAATTTTCTCGGTCTGACTGTGGGCGTGGTGGTGTCCGGCCAGGACAGCGAGGCCAAACGCGCTGCTTATGCGACAGACATCACCTATGGCACCAACAACGAATACGGCTTCGATTATCTACGTGACAACATGGCCTTCCGAGCGGAAGAGCGGGTGCAGCGCAGTGCGTATTTTGCCATTGTCGACGAGGTTGACTCCATCCTCATCGACGAGGCGCGCACCCCGCTCATTATCTCCGGTCCGACTGAGGACAGCACCGATCTTTATTACAAGATCAACGCGATCATACCCAAGCTGACGCGTCAGTTGGTCGAAGACGGCCCCGGTGATTACAGCGTAGACGAGAAAACCCGTCAGGCACATCTGACGGAAGAAGGCCACGAACACGCCGAGAAACTGCTGGAAGGCGCCGGCATGCTCGAGCATGGCAGCAACCTCTACGATGTCTTCAACATTGGCATGTTGCATCACCTGAATGCCGCTCTGCGGGCACACGCGCTGTTCAAGCGCGAGGTGGACTATATCGTGCGCGACAACGAGGTGATCATCATCGATGAGTTTACCGGGCGCATGATGACGGGGCGTCGTTGGTCGGATGGTTTACACCAGGCGGTGGAGGCCAAAGAAGGGGTAAAAATCCAGAACGAGAACCAGACGCTGGCATCCATCACCTTCCAGAACTACTTCCGCCTGTATGACAAATTATCCGGCATGACCGGAACAGCGGATACCGAGGCGTTTGAATTCCAGCAGATCTACAACCTTGAAGTAGTGGTTATCCCGACTCACCGGCCCATGGTGCGTAAGGACATGGGCGACCAGGTGTATCGAACCAATGATGAGAAGCATGCGGCGATTATCGCCGGCATTAAGGATAGTCACCAGCGCGGTCAGCCGGTCCTGGTGGGAACCGTCTCGATCGAGAGTTCCGAACTGCTCGCCAGGCTGCTGAAGACCGAGGGTATCCCGCACGAGGTGCTTAACGCCAAGCAGCATGAGCGTGAAGCGCACATCGTTGCCCAGGCAGGGCAGCCTGGGGTAGTAACGATCGCGACCAACATGGCAGGACGCGGCACAGACATAGTGCTGGGTGGCAATCTGGAAATAGAACTGGCTGCGGCCGACAAGACGCAGGAG
>JAYUBZ010000044.1:0-6083 GCA_043740595.1 Gammaproteobacteria bacterium | reverse complement strand
ACCCGCGACCATACGCTACCACATGCTGGACGCCGCCTTGGGTGACTACGACATCGATTTTGCCGCCAAGCTGATGCAGGGGTTGCAAGCGGCCCCGCAAGGTGAAGAGGCCAAGCAGTGGACGTTGCGCCGTGCACGCATATTGATTTACGCCGGCGATTACACCGCCGCCCAATCTCTGCTGCGCGACCTGCTGTGCGACATCTCGGCCTTCGACGAGGATTTCGCTGAACGCTATTTGCAGGTGATGTTCGACCTGCAATCCGCCGGTCGTCACCAGCAAGCCGTCACGTTGCTGGAATCGGTGTTCTATCTGGTCGATACTACGCGCATGCAGCGCGAGATACTCTACTGGATGGCGGAGTCCAAGGTCGCCTTGGGGGAGTATACCGAGGCCGCGGAGCTCTACCTGCGTTCCGCCACCTTCGACAACCCCTACGGCGGTGACATGTGGGGGCAGAGCGCGCGTTTTCACGCGGCCGAGTCGCTGGCCAAGGCCGGACTCAGCGCGGACGCGCGCGACGTCTATACCGGGCTGCTCAAGTTTACCGAAGACCCCAAACGCCGTGTCCTGCTCGAGCGCAACATTCAGCAACTATGGTTGACCGAAAAGAAAACTACCACGCCATAATGGCCTCGCCCTGGGGCATGCTCGGTATCGTCGCCGACAGCGCCGTGCGCTGCATCGATTTTCTCAGCCCGCGTGTCACTGCACGCACACCGACGACGACCTTGGCGCGCGCCACCGTGCGCCAACTGGCCGCCTATTTCCGTGACCCCGCCTGGCAGTTTGACCTGCCCCTGGTGCTGACGGGCACGGCCTATCAGCAGCGTGTCTGGCAGGTGCTGCGGACCATCCCGGCGGGCGAGGTGTTGTGCTACGGCGACGTGGCGCGTCGACTTCGTAGCGGCGCGCGCGCCGTCGGCGGCGCCTGCGGCGCCAACCCGGTGCCCATCATTGTTCCCTGTCACCGTGTCGTGGCGAGCAACGGTCTTGGGGGTTTTACCGGTGGCCGCGTGGCCCATGCCACGGATATCAAACAATGGCTGCTGCGGCATGAAGGCGTCTGAGGCCATCGCCGCTGGGGACCAGGCGCTGATCGAGCGCTTCCTCGATGCGATGTGGACGGAGGCGGGCTTGAGTGCCAACACCCTGGCCGCCTATCGCGGCGACATACAGGCCTATGCGCTATGGCTTGCGGGCGCTGCCTCAGGATTACAACGGGCACAACGCCACGACCTGCTGGATTATCTCGCCATCTCAGTCAACGACGGCGCGCGGCCGCGCACCACGGCGCGCCGGTTGTCCAGCGTGCGGCGGTTTTACCGTTACCTGATGCGGGAAGGGGTGGTGAAGGACGATCTGACCGCCGAGGTGGACTCCCCCAAGTTGGGGCGCTCACTGCCGAAATCCCTGACGGAGGCGCAGGTGGAGAGTCTGCTGAATGCGCCGGATGTCTCCACACCCCTGGGATTGCGCGACCGCGCCATGCTGGAAACCCTCTATGCCACCGGACTGCGGGTGTCGGAACTCGTAGGGCTTACCCTGGCGCAAATCAGTATCGATCAGGGGGTGGTGCGTGTCATGGGTAAGGGCAGCAAGGAGCGCCTGGTGCCTTTGGGGGAAGAGGCATTGACCTGGCTCGGTACTTATCTCGCCGATGGACGCGCGCTGTTGTTGCACAAGAAAGTAAACGATGTCGTGTTTCCCACGGCACGCGGCGGCGGCATGACGCGTCAGGCGTTTTGGTACAACCTCAAGCGCTACGCCCGGGTCGCCGGTATCGGGAATAATCTCTCGCCACACACCTTGCGCCACGCCTTCGCCACGCACCTGCTCAATCACGGCGCCGACCTGCGCGTGGTGCAGATGCTGCTCGGACATGCGGATTTGTCCACCACGCAGATCTACACCCAGGTAGCGCGCGAACGGTTGAAGAGTCTGCATGCCAAGCATCATCCGCGCGGATAATAGCAATTGTCATCCTAAATACTGATGACATACCGCACACTCGATTTACCGCAACAAAATAGTGCACCTCCCCGCCCGTGACGCACTCGCACGGTGCCCCTGGGCCCGCGTGCGCCACACTTGCACCCGACATCGTACCGGCGCATCCCAATAAAGAGGAACGTCGAAATGTAAACGGTGCTCAATGATTCACGGAATGCATTTGCCGAACAACGAGTTGAATATCCAACCCTGTTTCTATCACGTCGCAGCTGTTCCACAGCTAAGTTTTAATTTCCCCTGGCACGCGGATTGCTTAGCCGTTACATAGCAACAAAGGAGGCAATCAAAGAGTGTGGCGTGGTGACTCGGCATGTCAATACGCAACCATCATCCGTGGGCCGATTGCAGACGTCCATGGCCCGATACGAGCAACAGGGTTCAAGGGCCGGTAAATAAAGTCTAATCGATATCAACTTTGGGAGTCCGCTAACATGAGCAAGACAGACAGCGCGGCGGTCACGGAGGATGCCGTCACACTAAAGACAGACCATCTATCATTTGTCGAAACCCTGGGCCAATCGGTGGCCAATGTCGCGCCGACCTTCATGCCGGCCATCATGATAGCCACCGTGGCGGGTATCGCAGGCACCGCTTCGTGGCTGGTGTATGCCCTGGCAACGGTCAGTCTCATCTTTGTGGCACTCAATGTCGCCCGTCTGGCGGGGCGCTATGCCACGGCGGGTTCGTTCTTTGTGTACATCTCACGCACGATGGGGCCGATGGCAGGCATGCTGACCGGGTGGGCCATGATATCGGCGTATCTGTTTACCGCGATGGCGGTCATCGTAGGCGTTGCGATTTTCGTCAATATTATTCTGCACGGCTTCGGCCTGGCCTTGCCAACGGTGTTAATCTACGCCGTCAGTGTTGGTTTGGTCTGGATACTGGCGTACCGCGATATCAAAGTCTCGTCGCGTATCGGGTTGGCTCTGGAGGTGATCTCGGTCGGCATTATTCTGGTCGCGGCCTTCATCGTGCTGTGGCACCACCAATTCAAAATCGATATGCCACAGCTCACCCTGCAAGGGGCGACCGGCAAGGGCGTGATGCAGGCCATCGTCCTGGCGATTTTTTCCTTTGTCGGTTTCGAGAGCGCCACCAGTCTCGGCCGGGAAGCGAAGAACCCGTTGAAATCCATCCCCAAGGCGGTGGTGTTGACACCGATACTTGCCGGATGCTTCTTCGTGCTGATGTCCTACACGGTGCTCCTGGGATTCGGTGACGACGGCGCGGCGGTGGCCAAGGACTCCGCACCGCTCAACACCTTGATCGCGGGCGCCGGTGCGCCAGGCTTGGGTCTGTTGATTTATATCGGCGCGACCATCAGTTCGTTCGCCTGCGCCCTGGCCTCGCTCAACGCTGCCGCCCGGTTGTTGTTTTCCATGGGACGCTATCACTTCATCCATGATTCCATGGGGCTGGTGCATACGCGCCACCGCACACCGCATCTCGCGGTGTCCATCAGTTCTGTCGCCATGTTCCTGGTTCCCGCATTAATGTTAAAATACGAGCTGATGGATGCCTTGGGCTATCTCGGCACCATCGCCACCTTCGGTTTCATCGTGGTGTACTTTCTCATCTCGGTGGCGGCGCCACTCTATTTGAAGAAGAATCGCGACCTCAAATTCAAAGACCGTGTCATCGGTTCTATCGGCGCACTGGCCATGGTGGTCGCGATGGTGGGCAGCGTTTACCCGGTACCGGACTATCCCTACAATGTCCTGCCGTACTTCTTCCTGGCCTACATGGCGTTGGGTGCCATATGGTTCCTGAGGATCAAGACGCGCTCGCCCCAGACCCTGGTGAATATCGAAAAGGATCTGGAAATCAGCGCGGCGGAGGTGATCGGGCGCAAGTGACATGCACTGGAAATCGGCCTATCGGTCGTTTTACTATGAAACCGCGCTGGACATCCCGGACATTCAGCTCGATGCACGCACCACAGCGCTCCTTGTCATCGACATGCAAAATGAGTACGCGCACCGTGCCGCGCGCGCCTCGCTCACGCCGGAACGGCAAAAAGACTGGGATCGCTGGACCCCGTTTTTCGCGCGCATGCAGCGCACGGTAATCCCCAGCAACCAACGGCTGCTGCATACCTTCCGCGCGCGCGGCTGCGATGTCTTGTTCGCGCGTATCGCCTGTCGCAGGGCGGATGGGCGCGACCGTTCCCTCAGCCATCGCCGGCCCGGCTGGAACAACCTGTTAATGCCGGTCGGATCTGACCGGGCCGAGATCATCGACGAACTCCGCCCGGCTGCCGACGAGATCGTGGTCTGCAAGACCACCGACAGTGCGCTGACCGGCACTAACCTGCGCTTAACCCTGAACAACCTGGGCATCGTGAATGTCGTGGTGACCGGTGTCTTCACCGACCAGTGTGTGTCCTCCACGGTACGCAGCCTCGCCGACGAGAGTTTCAACGTGGTGGTCGTCGAGGATGGCTGTGCCGCCGGGACCGAGGAACTGCACACACATGAGCTAAGCGTGCTCAACAACATCTATTGTCAGGTCATGGGCAGTGCCGATGTCATTAACATCCTGGATCGTAACGCCGGCGGCGGGTAGCATACAGCCTGTGCATGATGGGCGCGGGAAGAACGATCAATGACCCTATACAGCCATACCATAGACGGCACACGCTACCGGTTCGACGGCCTGCGCGTGTTGCTGGCCAGGGCATCGCCGGCGCGCGCCGGCGATGCCCTGGCCGGGATCGCGGCCGGCAACGCGCGCGAGCGTGTCGCGGCGCAGATCGCCTTGAGCGACGTGCCGTTGCGCGAATTTCTCGAACAACCGGTCATCCCTTACGAAGACGACGAAGTCACCCGTCTTATCATAGATGGGCATGACGCCGCCGCCTTCGGTCCGGTGAGTCACATGACGGTGGGGGATTTCCGCGACTGGTTGTTGTCCTACGCGGTGGACGCGGCGACGCTGACGCGGCTGGCGCCGGGCCTGACGCCGGAGATGGTCGCCGCGGTGTCGAAGATCATGCGCATCCAGGACCTGGTGGTGGTCGCGGCCAAGTGCCGCGTGGTGACCCGCTTCCGCAACACCATCGGTTTGGCCGGCTGCCTGTCCACGCGTCTCCAACCCAACCACCCGACCGATGACCGCAAAGGCATCGCCGCCAGCATTCTGGACGGCCTGTTGCACGGCAACGGCGACGCGGTGATCGGCATCAACCCCGCCACGGACAGCCTGCAGGCCATCATCCCGCTGCTGCACTTGGTCGACGATGTGCGTGAGCGTTATCGCATCCCCACTCAATCCTGCGTCCTCACCCACGTCACCAGTCAGATCCAGGCGATCGAGCGCGGTGCGCCGGTGGATCTGGTGTTCCAATCCGTCGCCGGCACGCAGCGGGCGAACGCGGGGTTCGGTATCGACCTGGCGCTGCTCGCCGAGGCGCGCGCGGCGGCCCTAGCGCTTAAGCGCGGCACGCTGGGCGACAACGTGATGTACTTTGAGACCGGCCAGGGCAGCGCCCTGTCGGCCGACGCCCACCACGGGGTCGATCAACAGACCTGCGAGGCACGCGCCTACGCGGTGGCGCGCGCCTTCCAGCCGCTGCTTGTCAATAGCGTTGTAGGGTTCATCGGGCCGGAGTATTTGAACAACGGCAAGGAAATCCTGCGCGCCGGACTGGAAGACCATTTCTGCGGCAAGCTCCTGGGTCTGCCCATGGGCTGCGATGTCTGTTACACCAATCACGCCGAGGCCGATCAAGACGACATGGACGCCTTGCTGACGCTACTGGGCGTGGCCGGTTGCACCTACGTCATGGGTGTGCCCGGTGCGGATGACATCATGCTCAACTATCAAAGCACCTCGTTTCACGATGCCTTGTACCTGCGTCAGACCCTCGGCCTCAAGCCCGCGCCGGAGTTTCACCAGTGGTTGCAGGACATGGGCATCTTCGATGGGGACGCCCGCCTCCGGCTCATCGGACCAGATCATAAACTCCTGGGCATGACGACGGGATCGAGCGCACTATGACCGCATCGGGGCGCAAAGGCGACGCCGACGCCTTCTCCTGGGAACGGTTGCGCGAGTTCACCGCCGC
>JAYUBZ010000043.1:0-3014 GCA_043740595.1 Gammaproteobacteria bacterium | reverse complement strand
TGGTGTTGCTGCTGCCCCACGGTTACGAAGGACAGGGGCCGGAGCATTCCTCGGCGCGTATCGAACGCTATTTGCAGTTGTGCGCGGAGCAGAACATGTGGGTGTGCGTGCCCACCACGCCGGCGCAGGTTTTCCATCTGCTGCGCCGGCAGATGTTGCGTGCCTGCCGCAAACCCATGATCGTGTTTACACCCAAGAGTCTGCTGCGTCATCGCCTGGCCACCAGCAGCCTCGAAGACCTGGCGCAGGGGCAGTATCAAACGATCCTGCCGGAAATCGATCCGCTGGATGACAATCAGGTCACGCGGGTGGTACTGTGCAGCGGCAAGGTGTATTACGATCTGCTGGAACAGCGACGCAAGGAAGAGCGCAAGGATGTGGCGATACTGCGCATGGAGCAATTGTATCCTTTCCCCAAGGACCTGCTAAAACAGGAGCTGAAGCGCTATCGCAACGCGAAGAATTATGTTTGGTGTCAGGACGAGCCCAAGAATCAGGGCGCGTGGTATACCAGTCAGCACCATGTGTACGCCATCCTCAGTGATCTCGGCTGGCAGGGGGGCCTGAATTACGCGGGTCGACCGCTATCGGCCGCGCCGGCAGTGGGTTATCCATGGCTGCACATCAAGCAATTGCGCGAGCTGATCGCCACAGCCCTCGGGAGTGCCCCCTGAAACGGGCGCTGTGGGTAACGCCCCCCGGGGACCAAACCCGTTGCAGGCGGGGTCCAGGGATGATCGACGACAATACTTAATTAAGGAATAACTATGTCGACAGAGGTGAAGGTCCCGGCGTTTCCTGAATCCGTTACCGACGGCACGGTGGTCGCCTGGCACAAGCAGGCGGGCGATAGCGTCCGGCGCGGCGACAACCTGGTGGACATCGAAACCGACAAAGTGGTGTTCGAGGTGCCGGCGCCGGAGGACGGTGTTTTACAGGAGGTGTTGATACAGCCCGGCGCGCTGGTGGTCTCCGGTCAGGTGCTGGCGCGTCTCGGTGCCGCACAGGCGTCGGGTGCAGTGGCCGCCGCCACGGCGAACAAACCTGCCGCGGTAACGGCCAGTGCGCAGGCCGCCGAGGTCAACGTCATGCCGGCGGCACGCAAGATGATGGATGAACACGGCCTCAACACCGCCAGTATACCGGGCAGTGGCAAGGACGGACGCGTGTTGAAAGAAGACGTCGTGCGCTACCTCGAGACCCAGCCCGCCGCCACGCCAGCCAAAGGAAAATCCGTCGCCACTGCGTCGCCGCCGGCCGTTGCCAAGACGTCACCGCCCACCACTGCCGCCGACGGCGGGCGCACGGAAAAGCGTGTACCCATGTCACGTCTGCGCGCGCGCATCGCCGAGCGTCTGGTGCAGGCGCAGCACACGGCCGCGATGCTGACCACGTTCAACGAGGTCAACATGCAACCGGTGATGGATCTGCGCGCCCACTACCGCGAACAGTTTGAAAAGGAATACGCTGTGCGTTTGGGTTTTATGTCGTTCTTCGTCAAGGCCGCGGTGGAGGCGCTCAAGCGTTTCCCGATGGTCAACGCCTCGGTGGATGGCGGCGACATCGTGTATCACGGCTATTTCGATATCGGCATCGCCGTCAGTTCGCCCCGTGGCCTGGTGGTGCCCATCCTGCGTAACGCGGACCAGCTGAGCATGGCGCAGATCGAGGCACGCATCCTCGAGCTGTCGCAAAAGGCGCAGAACAGCACCCTCGCCATGGAAGACATCACCGGCGGCACCTTCAGCATCACCAACGGCGGCGTGTTCGGCTCGCTCTTGTCCACGCCCATTCTCAACCCGCCCCAAAGCGCCATCCTCGGTATGCACAAGATACAGCCGCGGGCCATGGTGGAGGAAGGTGCAGTGGTGGCGCGCCCCATGATGTATCTGGCGTTATCTTATGATCACCGTCTGGTGGATGGTAAGGATGCGGTGCAGTTTCTGGTGACCATCAAGGAATTTCTGGAAGACCCGGCGCGCATGTTGCTGGAGGTTTGAATAGAACGTCATTGTAAGGCGACCCGTTTTTTGGGTCGTTGCGAGGAGTGCAGCGACGCGGCAATCTCCCAATGAACTTCGGACCCAATTTATGGAGCTTGTCGCACCGGACCCGCAACGACGCAAATCGATCGCCGCGCAACGCCACCATAGTAAGGACAGCCCATGGCAGACAATTTTGACGTAGTCATTATCGGTGCCGGTCCCGCCGGCTACGTGGCGGCCATCCGCTGCGCACAACTTGGCCTCAAGACCGCCGTGGTCGACCAGTGGTTGGACCGCCACAATAAACCGGTGCTCGGCGGCACCTGTTTGAATACCGGCTGTATCCCCTCCAAGGCGCTGCTCGAATCGAGTGAACTCTTTGCGCAGGCGCAGCACGGTTTTTCCGCCCACGGCATCGGTATCGCCACGGCGACCCTGGACCTGGCCGCCATGATGGCGCGCAAGGACAAGGTGGTGGCCGAGTTGACCCAGGGCATCGCCGGTCTGTTCAAGGCCAACCAAATCACCTGGCTGCCGGGGCGCGGCAAGCTGCTCAAGAACAAACAGGTTGAGGTCACGCCCAACGGTAAGGACCCGGTCAGTATCCTGCAGGCGCAACACGTCATCCTCGCTGCCGGTTCGTCACCGGCGCGCATCTCAGCGGCACCGCTGCAGGGCGACGTGATTGTGGATTCCACCGGCGCGCTGGAGTTCACCGTTGTGCCCCAGCGCCTCGGCATTATCGGCGCCGGGGTCATCGGCCTCGAGCTCGGCAGTGTCTGGCGGCGCCTCGGTTCGGAGGTGCTGCTGTTCGAGGCGCAAGAAACATTTCTATCCATCGCGGACGAACAGGTGGCGGCGGAGGCGCAGCGCCAGTATGCCAAGCAGGGCCTTGAGATCCGTCTCGGCACGCGTGTCATGGCTTGTCAGGTGAAGGGCAACGAAGTCGAGATCGAATACCAGGATAAGGACGGTGCGCACAAGACCCGCGTGGATAAACTTATCGTCGCCGTCGGCCGGCGTCCCAAC
>JAYUBZ010000042.1:0-1990 GCA_043740595.1 Gammaproteobacteria bacterium | reverse complement strand
GGACTGAAGGGCGCCAGCCCCAGGACCAGCGCCGCGATGACCAACATCCACAGGGGCAGCGGCTTCATGCCTGTCCGCTAGGGCGGCGTGCGCCCGTCTGAATAAGTTCAATCTTGCAGCGATGCGTACTCACAAGTTGCCCATACGATCAATCCTCATTCGTCCAAAAATCAAAAATATGCGCATAACACGCTGTCGATCTTATCACACAGCGCTATAGGCACTTGCGCCTCATACCGATCCATTTTTTATTGCGCCCCCATGCTTCCCCGCAACTGCGACAAGTCTGCGTCAGGGCGGCTATGACACTCGGCCTGCTGCCGCGCCGAGGCCGCCACTCAGCGTATCTTCTGACTCTCCCCTGCCACGCCTTCCTCCACCGGAAGGCCGGCGGTCTTCCACTCCGGAAAACCCTCTTCCAATCGGCGGGCGCGGAAACCATGCGCGCGCAACTGTGACACGGCCTCGAAGGCCAATACGCAATACGGGCCGCGGCAATAGGCCACGACCTCCTGATCCTGCGGCAGGGCTTCGAGATGCGCGATGAGTTCCTTGACCGGAATGTTAAGCGCACCCGGCACATGTCCGGCGGCGTACTCCTCCGGCGGGCGCACGTCGAGCACCGTGACATCACCCTCGGCCGCGCGTTTCAGCAGGTCGGCGCGCGAGATCGGATCGAGACCGTCCTTGGTGGTGAGATAGACGCGCACGATCCGCTCCACCTCGGCAAACTGTTTCTCGGCAATTTTCTGCATCACGCTGAGGAGCTCGGAGACGTCCGCATCCGCCAGCCGGTAGTGCACGTGCAGACCCTGCTTGCGCGTGGCCACGAGACCGACCTGCCGCAGTTGCTGCAAATGCTGTGAGGTATTGGCCACGGACAGACCCGTCACCTCGGCGAGCGCCTCCACTGTGCGTTCGCCCTGGGCGAGGAATTCCAGCAATTCCAGGCGGTGGCCGCTGGCCAGCGCCTTGCCGAGGCGGGCGAACTGCTCGAACAGCTGCTTCTTGAAACTGGGTCTTGACATCGTGGGCACCTATTATCTATTATTCAATTGAATTATTGAATAGTTTGGGCCGGATGTCAACCCTGGCAACCGCCCCAAACCACCTGATCATTAACAGTTTTTCGCACAGTTTGAAGGGGTTGAAGCATGAAAGCACTCTTGCTGCACGAACCGGCGATCCGCCTCGGTTTCTTTTTGGGGGTTTTCGCGATCATGGCCTTGTGGGAAGTCCTGGCGCCGCGGCGCGCCCTGGGCGCGGCCAAGACCTGGCGATGGACGAATAACCTGGGCATCGTATTCCTTAATACGGCACTCGTGCGGGTGATCTTCCCGACCACCGCCGTGGCGCTGGCACTCACCGCCGAAACCCAGGGCTGGGGCATCCTGAATCATCTCGCCCTGCCCGAAGGGCTGGCGGTCGCCGTGGCGGTCGTGGCGCTCGACTTCGCCATCTGGCTGCAGCACGTCGTGTTCCACGCGGTGCCGGCATTGTGGCGCCTGCACCGCATGCATCACGCCGATCTCGATTATGACGTCACCACCGGCGCGCGTTTCCATCCGATCGAAATCCTGCTGTCCATGCTCATCAAGTTCTCCGCCATCCTGGTGCTCGGCCCGCCGGCGACGGCGGTGCTGATCTTCGAGGTGGCGTTGAACGCCACGGCCATGTTCAACCACGGCAATGTCCGCCTGCCCCTCGGTCTGGACCGGGTATTGCGCCTGCTGGTGGTCACGCCGGACATGCACCGCGTGCATCATTCCATCGAGGACCACGAGACCAACAGCAACTTCGGCTTCAACCTGTCGGTCTGGGACCGCCTGTTCGGTACCTACAAAGACCAGCCGGACGCCGGGCACGACGGCATGACTATCGGCATCCGCGAGTATCGCAACGAGCGAGAGGTGGACCGCCTGCCCGGCATGCTCGCCCTGCCGTTTCGCGGCAAGGTCACCGGCTACGCCATCAACCGTCGCAGCTGGGG
>JAYUBZ010000041.1:0-3935 GCA_043740595.1 Gammaproteobacteria bacterium | reverse complement strand
CTGCGGCGGTCTCTGGACCGAGGGCAAGCACCCGAAAAATGTCGGCAGCTACTTTGGTTATATCGATGAGTGCGAATACCTGAGTGGCGTGGTCGCCGCGCAGGTGAGCAAGAGCAAGAAGCTCGGCTTTATCGCGGCCAAACCCATCCCCCAGGTATTGCGCAACATCAACTCCTTCACCCTCGGCGCTCAATCGGTCAATCCGGCGTTCACCACCCACGTGATCTTCACCGGCGACTGGTCGTTGCCCATTAAAGAGGCCGAAGCCGCCAACGGTCTCATCGATCAGGGTTGCGACGTGCTCACCTGCCATGTGGACGGACCCAAGGTGGTGGTCGAAACCGCCGAAAAGCGCGGCGTTTATTCCTGTGGCTATCATGCGAGCCAGGCGGCCCTGGCGCCGAAAGGTTATCTGACCGGCGCTGAGTGGGATTGGGCCACGCCATACACAATGCTGGTGGACGCGGCGTTGACGGGCAAACCCATGATCAACTTCCTGCGCGGTGGATTGAAAGAAGGCTTCGTCAAAATGAGCGCGTACGGACCGGCGGTGCCGGCCAAGGCCAAGACCGCCGCCGATGGCATCAAGGCAAAAATGGTGAAAGGTGACTTCACCATCTTCAAGGGGCCGATTAAAGACAACACCGGAAAGATCGTCATCGCCGCCGGGGCCCGCCAGGGTCAGCAGGATGTGGCCTTGGAGCAGATGAACTATTTGGTGGCGGGGGTGGTTGGCACGCTATGATGTACGCGGGTATGTGCCCCGCCAGGCTGGCGGGGCACATTGAATTCAGGTTCTTTCAGGGAACGGTCCCATGTCCACAGCGCCACTGACTCGCTGGTCGACCCTCGCGGAATCGATCGGTATTCCCCTGGCGGCCCTGTTGTTCGCGATGCTGATATTCTCTGGGTTTGTATTGGCCGTCGGTCAGTCGCCCGTCGACGTCTATGCACTGCTCTACCAAGGCGGTTTCGGCTCCGCCTTTGCCTGGCAGAACAGCTTGCTGCGCGCCGCACCCCTGATCCTCACCGGCCTCGCCGTCGCGTTGCCGGCCCAGGCCGGCATGGTCATTATCGGCGGCGAAGGCGCGCTAGCGCTCGGCGCTTTGTTGGCCGCCGTGGCGGGGCTGGTGCTCGCCGGCCTGCCGCCGCTCGCCGTGCAAACCGGCATGCTGCTCACCGGTGCCCTGTGCGGCGCGGTCTGGATCGGCCTGTCGGGTTGGCTGCGCCATTACCGTGGCGTGAATGAGACCATGAGCAGCCTGCTGCTTTCGTATATCGGTATCGCGTTGCTCAATCACTTTGTCGAGGGGCCATTGAAGGACCCCGCCAGTCTCAACAAACCGTCCACGCGTCCCATCGGCGACGTCAACATGATCGGTAATCTTCCCGGCCTCGACGTGCATTACGGCCTCGCCATCGGCGCGGTCATCGCATTGCTGGCGTGGATAGTGCTGCGCTACAGCACCATCGGCTTCGCCTTGCGAACGGTGGGCGGCAATCCGCGCGCCGCACAAATGGCCGGACTGCGTGTCGGTGGGTGGATCGTCGGCGCGGCGGCGGCGGGCGGGGCGGCCGCCGGCCTCGCGGGTGCCATCGAAGTCGCCGCGGTGCAGGGCAGCGCCAACGCCTCGGTCATCGCAGGCTATGGCTATGCCGGAATTCTCGTCGCCTTCATCGCCCGCCAGAATCCCCTGGCGGTGATTCCCGTCTCCATTTTAATCGGTGGCATCAACGCCGCCGGCGGCCTGCTGCAGCGACGCCTGGACATGCCGGATGCGACGGTGCTGGTGTTACAAGGCATTGCCTTTGTGGTCATCATTGCCAGCGAGACCCTCATCGGCCGATCCTATCCCTGGCGCGCGCGCACCGCTTCCCCGCCGGCAAACGCGCAACCGGAGGCCGGGGGATGATCGATAGCGCACAGGGCCTGGGTTGGTGGGGCGTCCCCCTGGCGGTACTCGCCGGTGCCATCCGCGTCAGCACGCCGTATCTGCTGGTGAGTCTCGGTGAATGCATCACCGAAAAGGCCGGGCGCATCAACCTCGGTCTCGAGGGTGTGCTGATCATGGGGGCCATGGCCGGTTACGGCGCCGCCCTCGTCAGCGGTTCGCCCTGGTTCGGCGTACTGGCCGCGGGCATCGTGGGCGCGTTGTTGGGTTTATTGCATGGTCTGCTGTGCAGCCTGCGCCGGGTCAATGACATCGCACTCGGTATCAGCATCATGCTCTTCGGCACCGGGCTGGCCTTTTTTCTCGGCAAGCCGCTGGTGCAACCGCAGGCGCCGACCCTCGCGGCCATCCCCTTCGGCGGCTGGAGCGACATCGACCAGATCCGGTCAGCCCTGCAGATCAATCCCCTGTTCCTGATCGGCGTCGGCCTCGCGGTGTTCCTGCACTTCGCGTTTCGCCATACCCGCTGGGGCCTGCAACTGCGCGTCGTGGGCGACAGCGAAGACGCCGCGCGCGCCCTCGGCTATCGGGTGCTGCAGACGCGGATTTTTGCTACGGTCATCGGTGGATTTCTCGCCGGGGTCGGCGGCGCCTTTCTCTCGCTCTACTATCCGGGAAGCTGGAATGAAGGACTGTCTTCCGGTCAAGGCATCATCGCCGTGGTCCTGGTGATCTTCGCCCGCTGGGAACCGTTGCGTTGCCTGTGGGCCTCGCTGCTCTTCGGCGGTGCCGGCGCCCTCGGCCCGGCCCTGCAATCCATGGGCATGAACAGCGGATACTATTTGTTCAATGCCGCCCCGTATGTGCTGACACTGATCATACTCATCGCGACGTGCTCACCCCATCGCACCCTTGCCGGTGCGCCGGGTGAGTTGAGCCTGGTGCGGCATTAGCAACCCGGAGAGACACATTGGCCCATTATATAAACGCCCGTCCCTACCCCTGGCCCTATGACGGCAATCTTGGTCCGGACAACACCGCGCTCATGGTCATCGATATGCAGACCGACTTCTGCGGCCCGGGCGGCTACGTCGATGCCATGGGTTACGATCTGTCCCTGACCCGTGCGCCGATCGCGATCATACGTCGATTGCTCAGCAGCCTGCGCGCCGCGGGTTACCCGGTGCTGCATACGCGCGAGGGTCATCGACCCGATCTATCCGACCTGCCGGCCAACAAGCATTGGCGTTCGCGCCAGGTCGGTGCGGGCATCGGCGACCCCGGCCCGTGCGGCCGGGTGTTGGTGCGTGGAGAACCCGGCTGGAACATCATCCCCGAACTCAGTCCCACGGACGGAGAGATCGTGATCGACAAGCCCGGCAAGGGTTCGTTCTATGCCACGGACCTGGAACTGATCCTGCGCAGTCGCGGCATCCGCAACCTGATACTCACCGGCATCACCACCGACGTGTGCGTGCACACGACCCTGCGCGAGGCCAACGATCGCGGCTTCGAGTGCCTGCTGGTGGAAGATGGCTGCGGCGCCACCGATCTCGGCAATCATCTCGCCGCCATCAAGATGGTGACCATGCAGGGTGGTGTGTTCGGCGCCGTGGCGCCGGGGATCGCGCTACTGGAGGGTCTGCCACGATGATCCCCGTGGAATTTCTGCGTCCCGCCAGCGGCGCGATGAAGCTTGAGATCGTCAAGATGGGCAAACGCTTTGGTGACGTGACCGCCCTGGCCGATGTGTCGCTGCGTATCCCCGCCGGCGGATTTCATGCGCTGCTCGGCGAAAACGGCGCCGGCAAATCCACCCTGGTCAAATGCCTGGTGGGTTTTTATACCGCCGATCAGGGCATGGTGATGGTGGATGAACGTGAAGTGGATATCCCGACGCCACGGCGCGCGGCGCAGCTCGGCATCGGCATGGTGTACCAGCATTTCACCCTGGTGCCGAGCATGACGGTGGCCGAGAATCTCGTGGTGGCCCGCGGCACCTTGCCGGCGCTGCTTAACTGGCGCGAAGAACGCGCGCGTCTC
>JAYUBZ010000040.1:0-10058 GCA_043740595.1 Gammaproteobacteria bacterium | reverse complement strand
CGCGCGTGCCTCGGCCAAATTCGTCGGTCTGGCCTCGCAGTTCAAGTGCGATGTCACCCTTGGCAGAAACGGTCAGCAGGCCAACGGCAAGAGCATCATGGGTATCATGATGCTGGCTGCGGGTAAAGGCAGCCAACTGGATCTGCACGTGGACGGCGATGATGAAGAACACGCGCTCAGTGCCTTGAGCGAGCTGATTCACAACCGCTTCGGCGAGGACGAATAGCGCCATGCTCTCTCTGCACGGTACCGGTGTCAGCAGCGGTATCACTATCGGCAAGGCCTATGTGCTGCACCGGGAACGCCCCGAGGTCCCCGAATACGTGTTGCCAGTAAGTCTGGTCGAGGAAGAGATCGCGCGCTTCAAGACCGCTATCGAAAACGCGCGTGGCCAGCTGGAACGCATACGCAAACACATCCCGCGCACAGCACCGCCGGAAATCGCCAGCATCATCGACACCCACCTGCTGATCCTGCACGACAAGATGATCTCCGAGGCGCCCATCGGCACGATACGCAAACGCCAGTGCAACGCCGAATGGGCGCTCAACATCCAGAGCGATCTGCTTGGCAAGGTGTTCGAGCAGATGGACGACCCGTACCTGCGCAACAAGAAAACCGACGTTAACCAGGTGGTCGACCGGGTACTGCGCAACCTGCTGCTCAACCAGGAAGACGAGCACGAACAGATCTCCGATGCATTGGAAGGCCAGATCGTCGTGGCCAACGACCTGACGCCGGCGGATACGGTGCTGTTGAAACACAACCACATCGGCGCCTTCATCACCAACCTGGGCGGCCCCATTTCGCATACGGCGATCCTTGCACGCAGTCTGGAGATCCCCGCCATCGTTGCGGTACACAATGCCACCCGCTATATCCGCAATGGTGATGACCTCATCGTCGACGGCAAACTCGGCACAGTGATAGTCGCGCCGGAAAAAAACATCATCGCCGAGTACCGCCAGAAGCAGAAAGATATCGTGCAGCTGAAGCGCGCGCTGGAGACCATCAAGGCCAGCCGCTCGGTCACGCGCGACGGCAGCGATATTGCCCTGTATGCCAATATCGAATTGCCGGATGACGTCAAGGGGGTAAAAAAAGTCGCGGCGGAAGGTGTCGGCCTCTATCGCACCGAATTCCTCTTCATGAACCGCCCGGAGCCACCGGGTGAGGATGAACAATATCGCGCCTACGTAAAGGTCGTGAAGGCCCTGGATGGCAAACCGGTCACCATACGCACCCTGGACCTCGGGGCGGACAAACGCGTGGACGGCGGCGGCCGTGCCGGCGAGACCGTCAGCGTCAACCCAGCCCTGGGTTTGCGCGCGGTGCGCATGTGCCTGCAGGATCCGGCACTATTCCGACCGCAGCTGCGCGCCATCCTGCGCGCTTCGGCCCAGGGCCCGGTGCGCATGATGATTCCGATGATCTCCAGCCTGGACGAAGTATTTCGCGTATTGGACCTGGTGGAGGAGACCAAGGCGGACCTCACGCGCGAGAACGAAAAATTCGACGCCAACATCGAGGTCGGCGGAATGATCGAGGTCCCCGCCGCGGCGGTCGCCGCCGATCTGTTCGCGCCGCACCTGGACTTCCTGTCTATCGGCACCAACGATCTCATCCAATACACCCTGGCGATTGATCGCGTGGATGACGCCGTCAACTATCTCTACGACCCACTGCATCCCGCGGTGCTGCGGCTCATCGCCATGACCATCAATGCCGGGCAGTCGGCGCAGATCCCCGTGGGCATGTGCGGCGAAATGGCGGGTGATCCGCATTACACGCGCCTGCTACTCGGCCTGGGTCTGCGTGAATTCAGCATGCACCCCTCCGGCCTTCTGGAGATCAAACGTATCGTACGGGAAAGCGAACTGGATCATCTGCGGCAGGCCGCCGGCGAAATCATGCAAGCGCGCGATACCGCCACGTTGCATGCGCTGGTGGAGAAGTTGAACAGCCGCTGAGTGCCTGGCGTCCCCAGGCAGGGGTGGGACCGCTCAGCGACGGTATGGATTCTTCGGCAGGTGCGGGCCCATCTCTTCGTTCACCATCTGCGTTAAAACGGGTGGCGGAACGTCGATTGCCCGGCGGCGGTCGTCGACGATAGCGTACATCCCCTCTTTATACTTGTCCTTGCCCGGGTCAAAACCCTCTTCCACGCGGGTAGAGAAATTTTCTTTCAGCACGGAGACGACATTAATTTTCTTCAGGCGGAAGGGACGCCAGAAAGGCGTCGGCCGGCCGGAGGAGGAATAACCGCGAACTTGAAAGGCGTCCAGCAACACCTCACCGTTCTCCGCGGTGTAAATCGCATGTGGCTCCAGGACGCGAATATGGTTCTGTCCATGATAACGGATGGCGACGCACTGCTTTTCTTTGACAGCACGCGTCAGTAACTTGAGAATATTAGGCATCACACCAACAACCTTTTTTTTACGTTTGGTAGGCATTTACAGGGATTATAGTACGCTTCGGGCCTGTGCGTCGGAAAGAATTCCGGATAAATGGCCATTTCCGCAGCGCGTACGGTTCCCGCCAACAAGCCAGATTTCGCCGGCCAGCCTTTGCCCGTGGCTGAGCGTCTCTGACAAAACGTACACGCTCCTGGACCGCCATGGATGGCGTCTCCCAACCAAAATATACTTGGAGTCTTTGCGGTTTATTACTTTTTACAGAGGGACTCTTTAGATCAGGAACAGGCTGGCCAGCCACAGAAAAGAGAAGAAACCCACCACATCCGTCACCGTGGTCAGCACCACCATGCCTGCCAGTGCCGGATCGACACCGAACTTTCGGAGCAACAGCAACACACCCGCCAACGCTGCTGCCAGCAGATTGATCACGATGGCGGCACCCATCACGAATCCCAGCATGGGGGTGTGATAGGCAAAATAGGCTACCGTGCCCACCACTACCGCCCAGATAAGTCCATTCAACAAACCCACCGCCAACTCCTTGGTCAACACGCGCATGGCATTCACACCGGTAATCTGCTGCATGGCGATACCACGTATGACGATGGTTCTCACGCACCGTCACGGTATCCACATTCATCAGACCGCCGGCGGTGTCTTCCGGGTAAGACATGACCGCATCCTGGCGTTGGCGGTCCTGCTGGTCCATGACCAGCAATATCCCGGCGATCGCCGCGTCCGATAAATCCGGAATCAGATCGGCAATATCGTCGATGTCCATGGTGCGCGCGGCGGCCACCAGCTGCGCGTCATCCATTTTTCGGATGAGATCGTCGCGCACACCCTCCGCCACTTCCAGCAACACCTCGCCGGCGATATTGGAGCCCACCAAGGCCCACAGTGCATGGCGAAGGGCGGGAGGCAGACTTTCAAGATAGTTGCCGATATCCGCTGGATGCAGCTCGGCGAGTATGGCGCGCACATCCTCGATGCGATCTTTATCGAGGGCGTTAAGGATCAACTTGAGCTTGTCAGGTTCTTTTTTTCTGCACATGTCAATCAAGCTCATTCAGCATTGGGGCAGGGTGCTGCCGGCTTTCTACCAGCCGCTGGCATGAGTGTAGTGGCAACGCATAAATTCCGGAAGTCTCCCGGCGGAATTTTTGTCGCCGGAGTCGATGTACATGCGCGACCACTGACGCGACAACAGCACCTCGATGGAGTGCGGCGGCTTGCCGCCGCTTTGGTCAAAGCGGGAGCGAGCTCCCGCACTCGACAACCGGGCTTAGAGAGGGCATAAACGAAATCGCCGCCCTGGCAGGCGGCGATGCGGGGACTAAGGTGTTCAAAGCGACTGATCAGCCGCCGGCCACGGTCATATTTTCTATTAGAATGGAGCCGGTGCGGGTACTGCCACGCCGGTCCACGTCGTTGCCGATCTCGCGGATGTGCTGGAACATGTCCTTAAGATTGCCGGCCACGGTGATCTCTTCCACCGGATACTGGATCTCTCCCTGCTCCACCCAGAAACCGGCGGCGCCGCGCGAGTAGTCGCCGGTCACGTTGTTGACACCGAAGCCAATCAGCTCGGTGATGAGCAGGCCGGTGTGCATGGTCTTGAGCAGCGCCGGCAGATCCCGCGGCCCCGATTCTATGCTCAGGTTGTGCACGCCGCCGGCATTGCCCGTGGTCTGCATGCCTAGCTTGCGTGCCGAATAACAGTCCAAAACATAGCCCTGCAATATTCCGTCGCGCACCAGGTCCCGTTCGCGCGTCGCCACGCCCTCGTTGTCGAAGGCCGCGCTGCCCAGGCCACGCGGCAGATGCGGTTGTTCGTAAATGCGCACCTGCGGGGCGAACACCGGCTTACCCAGATGATCGAGCAGAAATGACGCCTGGCGATAGAGACTGCTGCCGCGCACGGCGCCGATAAAATGTGACAACAGGCTGGCGGCCACCGGTGCTTCATAGATCACCGGTGTCTGGCAGGTCTTGAGTTTGCGCGCGCCCAGGCGGCGCAGCGTACGCAGGGCCGCCTGACGCCCCACCGCGTCCGCCGCCTCCAGGTCCGCGGCACGGCGCGCCGTGGTGTACCAGTAATCCCGTTGCATGCCGCTGTCATCCTGGCCGATGACGGCGCAACTCAGGCTGTGGCGGGTGGCGGACACGGCGCCGAGAAATCCCAGAGAGTTGCCATACACCTCCAGACCCTCGTGACTGGATAGGGATGCCCCTTCGGAGTTCTGGATGCGCGGGTCGGCGTCGCGCGCCGCACTTTCGCAGGTTTGCGCCAGAGTGATGGCACTTTCCACGCTAGGGTTCCAGGGGTGATAAAGATCCAGATCGGGGATGTTGGTCGCCAGGGCGGCGCGATCCGGCAAGCCGGAAAATTCGTCCGCGGCCGTGTAGCGCGCAATGCTGGCGGCGGCGCGCACCGTATCGCGCAGCGCCGCGAGGCCCAGATCCGAGGTGCTCGCCGATCCGCTCTTCTGGCCGAAATACACGGTGATGCCCATGCCCTTGTCGCGGGTGTGCTCCACGGTTTCCACTTCCCCCAGACGTACGTTGACCGACAGGCCCTGGCTCACGCTGATGCTCGCCTCGGCGGAACTGGCGCCCTGGCGCTGGGCCTCCGCCAGTACTTCCTGCACCAGTGCGGTGAGCTGTTCCGGAGAAGAAGCGGATTTCGTTTCGGACAATGTGGTCAGTGACATGGATGGGCTACCTTGTAGTGTTGTGACCCGCGCGCGCCACTAGGTACTGCACGGATATTTTTACCCTCAGCTTTGTGCGTATTATTTTATTTTAATTGTCAGATCAGTACGCGTTTCATTCAACCTCAGTTTTCCATTAGACCCTATTAACTCCCCCTCACAAACAATGGTCCGTTCGTTGGACCATTTCGGATTCCGGCAATGTTGTATTTCTGTAAGTTTCTCTCCCGCCACGTCGAACACCAGTACGCTATGAAGTAGATAATCGCCTGCTTGTTCTCTAGCGCAGTGAAAAGCGGTACGACCGTGACTGACGACCGCGAAGCCTGGGTTTACGCAGTTGTCTTCCAACGTTATGCGCTTATCTAGCGAATTCACCAGCATTACACGCTCGCGCCTACCTTCAAGTGGGTCGTCCGACGTATCAACATAATAACGAACGATAACAAGGACGCGTCCATCCACAAGAGGTTGCGTCGAAGAAATCCGGTCTTCATCCTGCCAGTTTACGGCGTCACCTGGAACATCAGCGATCGAACTATCGATAGCAGCGATTCGAAGCGCGAGTAATGTTCCTGGTTTTACGTCACAACGTTTTACATAGGCGTCTTTCAAAGTCGCTCGTACCCGAGTGAGTGCGTCCTGTGCGGCGTTGGCAGAGGTTGCTATTTCTGCCGCCCAGGCAAAAACGTTTTTATTGTCACCACAATCCTTGGTCTGGATTATCAGGCTGTTGGGCGCAGCCAGGGCGAGAGGTTTGGCTTTCTGGGATATTCCTGCCGCCGAGAGATCGCTCGCACCTACTACAAGCCATAGGCGATCTGCTTTGGCTGGCAATGCAATGACAAGTAAGTTGATAAGCAGTAATAGACGGATCATAAACCGCTCTCCTGCTTTATTCTTGAAAGCTGTGAGTTTGGCACCAATTGGACATGCGCCCAATCTCGGAACGATGCCCAATCGCCGCCCCAATGTAAACTTTGTTTTTTGGCTTCTTCGCCCAGGGCTTTCCAAAAACCAGAAGTATCTGCCTGTTTCAACCAACCATAACGGCTATCGATTATATCTGCGGCATAGGAGTTAGGTGTGCCATCCGGCTTTTGCGCATTGTGAAAGCTGAATTTAACTATGCTGTTTCCCTGGCTATAGAGTTGCAGTTGAACCGCAATCGAGCGCCAACCATAAAATACAGTCGGGTTAAATCCCCGTTTTTTTAACGCACCTAGCACGGCGTTGACTTTTGGCCGCAGATCGGGGTCATGCTTAGAATTTTTTTTTCTTGCGGCCATTGAGCGCTATCGCCGCTCCATTGCATAAGGTTGGGTATCGGTACACTGCTAATGCTTGAAAGCTTAAGCCAAGTCGCGCGGTTAGGTTCAACAATCCCATCGGGCTTCTTCAAAAAAGTTGATTGAAACTTTCGGATTGCCTCGTTGGTTTCCTGACCGCAGATACCATCTATAGGTCCCGGGTTATAACCTTTTGTTTTCAGTAGTATTTGTACTATCAATACATCTTGCCGCAAATTCTGTCCCTTATCGCCGACCCGAAACGTTATCATGGTTAAATCACCTTACCTTCAGTTAACATTCTCCGCGAGAATTCAGGATAATACACGTACATGCATCTATACAATCACTCACGACGATGGCCGAAGTAACTATTAAGAAATAAAACAATTTATTACCACGTCGATATAGTCAGTGTGGTACCTTCTTATTCTTCCCAATGTACACCCATCCAAACTGGAACCAAAAGGAAAAAACAATGGCTATCTATCTCAAATTTGGCAACGTAAAAGGGAATGTCACCGCCGATGGGTTTGCAGGCCAGATAGCAGTTACCTTGATAAATTTCGGTGTGTCCCGCAAAGTTTCAATGGAAGCCGGCAACCTGTCCAACCGTGAATCCAGTAAGCCCACCTTGTCCGAAATCCATATCACCAAACTGGCGGATAATTCTGTGGCGGCTCTCTTCAAAGAGGCGCTCACCGGCTCCACTGGCCAGGAAGCGGTTATTACCTTCGTCCGCACCGGCTCAACCAAGGTGGAGGATTTCATGACATACAAGCTCACCAACTGCATCATCAGCAGCTATAACATTGAAGCGCAGGACGAAGGAGCGCCAACGGAGCACCTATCGCTCAGCTACTCTGCCATCGAAGTCAGCTACAAGGATCACGACGCCTCCAACAAGTCGGGCAATCCGCAGCGTGTCAGTTACGACGTCAAGGCTGCTAAAGCCGCGTGATGCCTTGCAACAAAGGTGTTGCTCCAGTCGGGGCAGCGCCTTTGTTCTGTAGTGCAATACGCGACGTCGGATGATTATTGCTGCGTACCGCCCACCGTCAGGCCGTCGATCAACAGCGTCGGCTGACCCACCCCCACGGGCACGCTCTGGCCGTCCTTGCCGCAGGTGCCGACACCGCTGTCCAGCTGCAGGTCGTTGCCCACGCGGGTCACCCGCGTCAGCACATCCGGTCCGTTGCCGATGAGGGTGGCGCCCTTCACCGGGCGGGTGATCTTGCCGTTTTCGATGAGATACGCCTCACTCGCGGAGAACACGAACTTGCCCGAGGTGATGTCCACCTGGCCGCCGCCGAAATTCACCGCGTACAGGCCTTTTTTCACCGAGGCGATAATCTCCGCCGGGTCGTGCTGACCCGCAAGCATGTAGGTATTGGTCATGCGCGGCATGGGCAGGTGGGCGTAGGACTCGCGCCGGCCGTTGCCCGTGGGCGCGACACCCATGAGGCGCGCGTTTAGAGTGTCCTGCATATAGCCCTTGAGGATGCCGTTTTCGATCAGCACGGTGCACTGGCTCGGCGTGCCTTCGTCGTCCACGTTGAGGGAGCCACGCCGGTCCTTGAGGGTGCCGTCATCCACCACGGTGCATTCCTTCGAACCCACCTGTTGGCCGACGCGCCCGGCGAAGGCCGAGGTGCCCTTGCGATTGAAGTCGCCCTCCAGCCCGTGACCGATGGCCTCGTGCAACAGGATGCCCGGCCAACCGGGACCCAGCACCACCTGCATACTGCCCGCCGGCGCGGCCGCGGCGTCCAGGTTGACCAGGGCCTGACGCACGGCCTCGCGCGCATAGCCCAGCGCCATGTCGTCACGCTGAAAATAATCGTAATTGAAACGGCCGCCGCCGCCGTGGCTGCCCTGCTCGCGTCGTCCCTGGTGTTCGACGATAACGGTGACACTCAGCCGCACCAGCGGGCGCACGTCCGCCGCCATCAAGCCGTCACTGCGCACTACCAGCACGATATCGTGGGTGCCGGACAGGCTCGCCATGACCTGCTTGACCCGCGGGTCCTGGCGGCGCGCCTCCGCCTCCACCGCTTCCAGCAGGCTGACTTTAGCCTCGTCCGCCAGACTCGCCAGGGGATCCACCGGTGCGTACAGCGCCAGGGCACCACCGGCGCGAAAGACTGCGGGCGCCTGGGTGCCGCCACCCTGCCGGGCAATGGCGCGTGCCGCCCCCGCCGCATCCAGCAGGGCCGGCAGCAGGATGTCGTCGGAATAGGCGAAGCCGGTTTTCTCACCGCTGACCGCGCGGATGCCCACACCCTGCTCGATATCGTGACTGCCGGATTTCACCTGCCCTTCTTCCAGGGACCAGGACTCGTGCCGGCTGTATTGAAAATACAGATCGGCATAATCCACGTGGTGATCCAGGATGCGTCCCATGAGACGCGACAGTTCGCCGTCGTCGATGCCGGCGGGGGCCAATAGCGATGCACGTGCCTGCTGCAGAAGTTGACTCAAGCGTGCAGCCTCCGGTGTTTGATGGTGGGAAAATTACTGCGCAGGCGATCCTGCAGGGCGCGATCGCATTCGGCAATGACGTAGCCCGATCCGCGCCCCAAGCGATCCATGACCTCGCCCCAGGGATTGACGATCATGCTGTCGCCATAGGTCTCGCGGCCGTTGAGATGATAGCCGCCCTGGGCCGATGCGATGACATACACCAGGTTCTCCACCGCGCGGGCGCGTACCAATACCTCCCAGTGGGCGCGTCCGGTGCGGGCAGTGAAGGCCGACGGCACCGCCACCAGTTCCGCACCGTCGTCCAGCAGGCGACGGAACAACTCGGGGAAACGCAGGTCGTAACACACCGCCAACCCCAGCCGCCCGAAGGGCGTGCTCACCACCACCGTCGACTCCCCCGGCTCGATGGAAGCGGACTCGTTGTATTGTTCGCCATTCTCAAGGCGCACATCGAACAGATGTATCTTGTCATAACGCGCCACCCGCTCGCCCCGGTCGTTGAACAACAGACACGCGGCGCGCACCCGGCCGGGTTGCTGCGCCTGCAGCGGGATGGTTCCGCCCACCAGCCAGATACCGAACTTGCGCGCCTGCGCCGCTAGAAAAACCTGGATCGGCCCCGTGCCCTCGGTTTCCGTGGCGACTAGGCGATCAGTTTCTTTCATCGGCATGATGGCGAAATTTTCCGGCAATACCACGAGCTTGGCGCCGGCCGCGGCGGCCTGACCGATGAGGCGCGCGGCCTCCGTCAGATTGGCGCTGACCTGGGGACCGGAAGCCATCTGTATGGCAGCAATCTTACTCAATGCGGGGGTACTCCGTTGGTCTGAATTTCGATAATAAGGGCATCCTCGGCCTGCGCCACCGACACCAGCGCGATACGGGCGGAAGGGATGCCGAGCGCCACCAACCAGGCGCGCAACGCCGTCGCCCATACGCTGCCCTCGTCGCCACGTGCATAACGTATCACAATCCCGCTGCCGGCCTGCGCATTAAATCGGCGCATCAGCGGGTTTAGCCGGTCCAGTTGCGCTACATAAGAACCACTGCGCGGGCCCATCCGTTGCTCCCGCGTCAGCCGTATGCGATCGGGCGATGCCTCGGGTCTTTCTATCGGGGGCGCTATCGGGGGCGGCGTCGCACTCTCCAGG
>JAYUBZ010000039.1:0-4981 GCA_043740595.1 Gammaproteobacteria bacterium | reverse complement strand
TGTACCAACATCTCCTGCATGTTGCGCGGGTCGGATCAGGTGGTGAAGCACCTGGAGAACCGTCTGGGTATACGCCTGGGCGAGACCACGGCGGATGGCCGCATTACCCTGAAGGAAGTGGAATGTCTGGCGGCCTGTGCCGGCGCCCCCATGCTGCAGGTCGGCAAAAAATATTTCGAAGACCTGACCCCGGAGCGGATAGACGCGATACTCGGGGGGTTGGAGTAAGCCATGGCCAACGAAGTCTGCTTTGTCAACCAACAACTCGATCAGCCCTGGACGCTCAAGACCTATGCGGGTGCCGGCGGTTATGAGATGTGGCGCAAGATACTCGCCAACAAGACCCCGCCCGAGGAAATCATCGCGCAGTTGAAGAAATCCGTGCTGCGCGGACGCGGCGGCGCCGGTTTCCCCACCGGGCTCAAGTGGAGCTTCATGCCGCGTTCCGCCCCGGGACAGAAATACATCGTGTGCAATTCCGACGAAGGCGAGCCGGGTACCTGCAAGGACCGGGACATACTGCGTTTCAATCCCCATGCCCTGATCGAAGGCATGGCCATCGCCGGCTACACCATCGGCGCCACGGTGGGCTACAACTATATCCGCGGCGAGTTCTGGGAGCCGTACGAACGTTTCGAGGCGGCGCTGGACGAGGCGCGCGCCGCCGGACTCATTGGCAAGAATATCCTTGGCACCGGCGTGGACTTCGAGTTGCATAGCCACTTAGGCGGCGGCGCCTATATCTGCGGCGAGGAAACCGCCCTGCTCGAGTCTCTCGAAGGCAAAAAAGGCCTGCCGCGTTTCAAGCCGCCGTTTCCCGCCAGTTACGGCCTGTTCGGCCGGCCGACGACCATCAACAACACCGAGACGCTGGCGTCGGTGCCGATCATATTACGCAATGGCGGCCAGTGGTTCTTTGATATCGGTATACCTAATAATGGCGGACCGAAGATTTTTTCCGTATCCGGGCACGTCAACAAACCCGGCAATTACGAGGTGCCCCTGGGCACGCCCTTCGCCGAGCTGCTGCACATGGCGGGCGGAGTGCGTCACGGCCATCGCCTCAAGGCGGTGATCCCCGGTGGCTCCTCCACGCCGGTGATCCGCGGCGAGGTGATGATGGATCTCAACATGGATTACGACTCCCTCGCCAAGGCCGGTTCCATGCTCGGCGCCGGCTCCGTGATCGTGATGGACGAGACCACTTGCATGGTGCGTGTCTTGGCGCGTATCTCGCATTTTTATTACGAGGAATCCTGCGGTCAGTGCACGCCATGCCGCGAAGGCACCGGTTGGCTGGCGCGCGTGATCCATCGCATCGAACATGGCAAGGGCCAGGCGAGTGATCTGGACCTGCTGGTGGATATGTCGAAGAAGATCGAGGGCCGCACCATCTGCGCCCTGGGCGATGCCGCGGCCATGCCGGTGGTCAGCTTTATCAAACATTTCCGCGATGAATTCGAATATCACATCGCGCATCGCCGCTGTATGGTGGCGGCGGACTGATAAGGATATTTTGCGGTAGCTATGCAACGTTAAGGCGCACGAGACACACGACATGCTGAATATAGAAATCGACGGCAGGAAACTGGAAGTGGAAGAGGGCTCGATGGTGATCGAGGCCGCGGACGCGGCCGGCATCTACATCCCGCGTTTCTGTTATCACAAGAAGCTGTCGGTGGCGGCCAACTGCCGCATGTGTCTCATTGAGGTGGAGAAGGTCGGCAAGCCGTTGCCCGCGTGCGCCACGCCGGTGACCGAGGGCATGAAGGTCTACACCCATTCCGCCAAGGCGGTGGATGCGCAGAAGGGTGTGATGGAATTCCTACTGATCAACCACCCGCTGGACTGCCCGATCTGCGATCAGGGTGGCGAGTGCCAGTTGCAGGACCTGGCGGTAGGCTACGGCGGCGACGTGTCGCGTTTTCAGGAGAACAAGCGCGTCGTGATGGACAAATATATCGGACCGCTGATTGCCACCGACATGACGCGCTGCATCCATTGCACGCGCTGCGTGCGCTTCGGTCAGGAGATTGCCGGCCTCATGGAGCTGGGGGCCACCGGTCGCGGCGAACACATGCGCATCGGGACCTACATCGAAAATACCGTGGATTCCGAATTGTCCGGCAACATGATCGATCTGTGTCCGGTGGGTGCGCTCACGTCGCGCCCGTTCCGCTATTCCGCGCGCACCTGGGAATTACAGGATCACGCCTCCATCAGCCCGCACGACTGCGTCGGCTCCAACCTGACGGTGCAGGCGCGCGGCAACAAGGTGATGCGTGTGCTGCCGCGGGAGAACGAGGACATCAACGAGACCTGGTTGTCGGATCGCGATCGCTACAGCTACACCGCTCTCGACAGCGCCGATCGCCTGACGACGCCCATGATCCGGCAGAATGGCGAACTGCGTGCCACCGATTGGGCCACGGCGCTGGAATTTACCGCTGCAGGCTTGCGCAAACTGATCAAGAACCGCGGCGCCGACAGTCTCGGCGCGCTGGCCGCGCCGACCTCCACCCTGGAGGAGTTTTATCTGTTGCAGAAGCTGACGCGCGCACTCGGCTCGGGCAATGTCGATCATCGTCTGCGCGCGCGCGATTTCAGCGACGACGAACATGCCCCGGTGTTTCCGTGGTTGGGACAGTCCCTGCGCCAGCTGGAAGAATTGGACACGGTGTTGCTGATTGGTTCCAATGTGCGCAAGGACCAGCCGTTGATCGCACACCGCCTGCGCAAGGCCTTCCTTAAGGGCGCCAAGATAATGGCGGTCAACACCCTGGATTATGATTTCAGTTTCCACCTTGCCGCCAAGGTGATCACCGCTCCCTACGATCTGCCGGGCACACTCGCGCGCATCGCCGGTGCCCTGTGCAAGCTGGTGGGCAAGCCGGTACCGGACGCCGTGCGCGTGTGGATGGACAGCGGTGTGGCGACGGGGGAAGAACAATCCATCGCCGCCAACCTGCATGCTGGCACGCGCACCACGTTATTGCTCGGCAACGCCGCCGCGGCCCATGCGCAGGCCGCGGACCTGCGCGCCCTGGCGGAGTTGATCGCCGGTCTCTGCAAGGCCCGATGCGGTTATTTGCCCGAGGCCAACAGCGCGGGCGGCTGGCTCGCCGGTTGCGTGCCGCAGCGCGGTGTCGCGGGTGAGGCGACGGCAATCACGGGTCGTAATGCGTATGATCAGTTTGTGCCACCGCTCAAGGGTTACATCCTCCTGGGTACCGAGCCGGAGCTCGACTGCTGGGATGGTGCGGCGGCGCGCCGTGCCCTGGCGGGCGCGGATTTTGTCGTGGCCTTGTCGGTATTTAAGCAAGAGGTCAGTGAGCATGCCGATGTGCTGCTGCCCATGGCGGCGTTTACCGAAACCTCCGGCACTTATGTAAATTGCGAGGGCCGTATGCAGAGCTTTGCCGGCGCGGTGCCGCCTGCGGGCGAGGCGCGGCCGGGCTGGAAGATACTGCGGGTCCTGGGCAACCTGCTGGAGTTGCCGGGGTTTGCCTACAACTCCTCGGACGAGGTGTGCGCCGAGGTGGCGCAAAGGCCGGTGACTCCGAACAATACTTTACGCGCATGGCGGCTGCATACGCCGCCGATACGCGAGGCTGGGCTGACGCGTATCGTCGATGTGTCGGCCTATGCCAGCGACATGCTGGTGCGGCGCGCGCAACCGCTGCAATTAACCCATGACAACCCGAAACCCGCCGCGCGCATGAACGCCGCGCAGGCATCACGCCTGGGCCTGACCGGTATGGCGAAGGTGCAGGTGCAACTCGGCGGCGGTCAGGCCGAGCTCGCACTGCTCATCGACCAGCGTGTACCCGACGGTTGCGTGCTGGTGGCAGCAGGCTGTCCGGAAACTGCCGACCTCGGCGGGCAGGGGACGGCATACGTGGTGGGGGCCGCGGTATGATCGAGATTATCCTGAAGCCCGCCTCGGCGCTCTGGGCATGGTTTCCCTTCTGGACGCAGGTATTGTTCCTGAACCTGGGCAAGATCGTGCTGATCGTGGCGCCGCTGTTCCTCGCTGTCGCCTATCTGACCTTCGCCGAGCGCAAGCTCATCGGCTACATGCAAGTGCGCATCGGTCCCAACCGCGTCGGGCCACGCGGCTGGCTGCAGCCCATCGCCGACGTGGTGAAGCTGTTGCTCAAGGAGATCATCCTCCCGACCAAGGCCAACAAATTTCTGTTTGTGTTGGCGCCGGTGCTGGCGATCGCGCCGTCGTTGGCGGCGTGGGCGGTGATTCCCTTCACCGACACCCTGGTGCTGGCCAACATCGACGCCAGCTTGTTGTATGTCCTGGCGCTGACCTCGGTGGGCGTGTATGGCGTGATCATCGCCGGTTGGGCCTCCAACTCGAAGTACGCGTTTCTCGGATCGATGCGCTCCGCCGCGCAGATCGTGGCTTACGAAATCGCCATGGGCTTTGCCTTGGTGGGTGTGCTCATGGCTGCCGGTAGCCTGAACCTGCGGGAGATCGTGCTGCACCAGGCGGGCAATATCACGGACTGGTACTTGTGGCCGCTAATGCCACTGTTTTTTGTCTATTTCATTTCCGGCGTGGCGGAGACCAACCGCTCGCCCTTCGACGTGGCGGAAGGCGAATCCGAGATCGTCGCGGGCTTCCATGTGGAATACTCCGGCATGGCCTTTGCGGTGTTCTTTCTCGCGGAATACGCCAACATGATCCTCATCGCTGCCCTCACCAGCATTCTGTTTCTGGGTGGCTGGATGGCGCCGTTCAACGTGGCGCCCTTTACCTGGATACCCGGCCTCGGCTGGCTGCTGATCAAGATCAGCGGGATACTGTTTATGTTTATCTGGTTCCGCGCCACCTTCCCGCGCTACCGTTACGATCAGATCATGCGCCTGGGCTGGAAGGTGTTGCTCGGGGTGGCTTTTGAAGGTTTCGTCCTGCACGGTGCGAAAGCGCACAAACGCCTTCATCTTGTGCAGGTCTCGGCGCACGGCC
>JAYUBZ010000038.1:0-6324 GCA_043740595.1 Gammaproteobacteria bacterium | reverse complement strand
GGTGTCGACGCCGATGGACAGATGATACGTGCGGCCCGCCGACTCGCGCGCCGCTTCGATTCCCCGGCGCGTTTCCTGCAGCGGCGACTCGATGCCCTTGATGCCAGTGTGGCCTCGGCGGAGGTGGTATCGGCCAGTTCGTTTCTGGCGGTGGTCGATGACGTACCGCAGGCATTGACGCAACTGTGGCAGGCGGTGCGCCCCGGTGGCCACTTGCTGATCATCGAACCGCTGCTGGACATGAACCTGACCCGGGCGAACCGGTTGATCCGTGATGGTGCGATCCGTGGCAAAGGGGTGAATGGGTTGCGCCTGTGGGCGGCGGTGCGTCAGGGTACGGTGCGCGACCATAGTGCGCTGTTGCACGCCGGCCACGCCGCGCGCGTACAGTTCGTGCCCTTGCTTGACGGTATGGTGGGGGCGTGGCTCATGCACAAGCAAGACGCATGCAGAGGTTGAAGACTGAAGCGTTGCGGGTTTGTCGCGGTTTATCCCCTCAGGTGTTATCACCGAGGCGGCGTGCAGGGCACCGTCGGCGCCTTGACCGATGCTTGTGGGATCGGTTAGGGGGACCAGGGTAAGGGCATCGTCGCCATATTATTTTGCATCCCACTTGCTGGCGTATACGATACGGGCGTAACGCTGTTGAAGATTGCCGCCTATTCCCGAGCCATCAACCTTGAGGCGAATGCATGAACCGTTTTGCCAACCCCCCGGAGAATGAAATTAAAGCGCTGCTGGCGCGTGTGCACCACATCGCGGTGGTCGGGCTTTCACCCAAGGCCAACCGGCCGAGTTATCGGGTGGCCGCGGCCTTGCAGGGTTATGGTTATCGCATCATTCCGGTTCGCCCCCTGGTGAGCGAAGTGCTGGGGGAAAAGGCCTATGCGGACCTGCGCCAGGTGCCGGGTCCGATCGATCTGGTGGATGTGTTCCGTGCCCCGGAGGAGGTGGAGCCCATCGTCGATGCCTGTATCGATCTTAAGATTCCAGCCCTGTGGTTTCAGGACGGTGTCATCAACGAGGCGGCGGCGCTGCGCGCACGGGCCGCCGGCATTACAGTAGTGATGGACCGCTGCACCGATCGGGACTACACGGGGTTTTTCCCCCAGGGCCGGGACAGCGGCACCCGGGCTTAACTTTTTTTCTGGCGGTCCTGGAGGCGGCGGCCGTACCAGACCCGCAGGCGACGCGACAAACGTCGTGCCCAGGCCCAGTCCACCGCCAGCAACGTCAGCCCCACCGGAAACATCCAATAGCCCAGTACCGGCAGAAAGCCCAGCACCCCACCGACCACCAATATTACGCCCACTGCCTTGCGCAGGCGGTGGTTGCGGCTGGCCTTGAGATTGTTGAACTGCTGGAGGATGAATGCTTTCAAGGGGTGCTTTGGGTATCGCCCTGGAGGGCGTGTTAATATTCCAGTTTCTTTGTGTCGGCGCAAACGGTACTCTGCCCATTATGCAGCTGAAGTTCACCAAAATGCACGGCCTCGGCAATGATTTCGTCATGCTCGACGGAATACGCCAGACCCTTTCCATCACCCCCGACATTATCCGCCACATCGCCGATCGGCGCCGGGGCATCGGTTGCGACCAGGTGCTGATCGTCGAGCCGGCGCGCACGCCGAAGGTGGATTTCCGCTACCGCATCTTCAATCGCGACGGCGGCGAGGTGGAGCAGTGCGGTAACGGTGTGCGCTGTTTCGCCCGTTTTGTGCTCGATCAAGGCCTGACGACAAAAACCGAAACCGCCGTGGAGACCAACGCCGGTATTGTTTACCCGCGGGTCGAGGCCAATGGCGAGGTCCGGGTGAACATGGGCGTGCCACGCTTTCTGCCGGCGGACATCCCGTTTGCCGCGGACGCCCGCCAGGACATCTATACTTTGGATGTGAATGCCGAACCCGTGGCCGTCACGGTCCTGTCCATAGGTAATCCGCACGCGGTCCAGGTGGTGGCGGACGTGGAGCTAGCACCGGTCGTCACCCAGGGTGCGTTGATCGAGGTGCATGCGCGTTTCCCGCGCCGGGTCAATGCGGGTTACATGCAGGTGGTGGATGCAGCCCACATACGCGTGCGCGTGCATGAGCGTGGGGCCGGCGAAACCCTGGCCTGCGGTACCGGGGCCTGCGCCGCGGTGGTCACCGGCCGGTTGCGCGGGCTGTTGCAGGAACAGGTCGAGGTGGCGCTGCGTGGAGGCAATCTGCGCATCGCCTGGAAGGGGGAAGGGGAGCCGGTGTGGATGACCGGGCCCGCCACCACTGTATTCGAAGGCCGTATCGATCTGGGGCGACTATGAACACAAAAAAACCGAGCAGTGGACAGGAACAGGAATTGTCCTGGGATGAGGCGGTGGCCCGTTACCTCACGCAGAATCCGGATTATTTTCTCAATCACCCGGAGGCCCTCGCCGAGCTCACGCTGCGGCACCACGCCAGCGGCGAGGTGACGTCCCTCATCGAGCGCCAGGTGCAGGTCCTGCGGGAGAAGAACGAACAGCTGGGACGTCAGTTGCGCGAGTTACTGAGTCACGCGCGGGAAAACGACGCGTTGAGCGAGCGCCAGCACCAGTTTGCCCTGGCCATGCTGGACAGCGGCGCCCTGGACGACACCCTCAGTACCGCACGCGATATCCTGCGTCAGCAGTTCAAGCTCGATGCCGTGGTCATCCTGCTCAAGGGTGACAAAGAGGTCTTGCGTGGCCGCCCGGAATGCGCCGAACCCGGCGACCGGCGCTTCGATGGCATCGTGCAAAAATTTGCCGCATTCGGCCAGACTTCCGCCTTACCGGCGCGCAGCCAGGCGGGCAAACCCCTGTGTGGCATCAAGCACGATAGCGATACCCTGAATTATCTCTTCGGCAGCCAGGCGCAGGACATCCGCTCCACCGCCCTGGTGTTACTCGCGGGCAAAGACACGACCGGGGTGCTGTGCCTCGGCAGCAGCGATCCCCAGCGTTTTCATCCGCAGATGGGCACTCTGTATCTGTCCAAGTTCGGCGAGCTGCTGATGTCGGCGATCTCCCGTTATCTGTAGGCGTGCACGGGGATAGCCCAGTCATGCACGCCGATACCCTGGCCCAGGTCGACGCCTACTTTGAACATTTACGCAGCGAGCGCCGCGCCTCCGCCCATACCCTGAGTAATTATCGCCGCGACTTAAACCGCCTGCAGGCATACTGCGTGCAGCAGCAAGTGGAACATTGGGCGGCGCTGACGGTACCGCAGGTGCGTGCGTACATCGCCCAGCTGCATCGCGCGGGCCTGGAGGGGAAATCCATACAGCGCATGTTGTCCGCGGCGCGTTCCTTCTATCGTTTCCTGCAACGCGAGCGGGTGCTGACGGGCAATCCCTTCATCGGCATCCGCGCGCCTAAATCCGCCAAGCGTCTGCCGGCAACCCTCAGCGTGGATCAGACCACGCGGATCGTGGCCATACCGACCAACGATGCCATCAGTCTGCGCGACCGCGCCATGTTCGAACTGTTGTATTCCTCCGGTCTGCGCTTGGCGGAGTTGGTGTCGCTGGACGTACCGGATGTGGACCTGTTCGACAACCTGGTGCGCGTCACCGGCAAGGGCGCCAAGACGCGTATCGTGCCCGTGGGCAGTCAGGCGCACGCGGCGATTAAACGCTGGCTGCGCCAGCGCGCCCAGTCCGTGGCGCCCGGGGAGCAGGCATTATTTATCGGGCGCAACGGCCGGCGCCTGGGCGCACGCTCGGTGCAACAGCGCCTGGCCCTGTGGGCGCTGCGCCAGGGGTTGACGATGCCGGTGCATCCCCACATGTTGCGCCACTCCTTCGCCAGTCATTTGCTCGAATCGAGTGGCGACCTGCGGGCGGTACAGGAGCTGCTCGGGCATGCGGATATCTCCACCACCCAGATCTACACCCATCTCGATTTTCAACACCTGGCCAAGGTCTATGACCAGGCGCACCCGCGGGCGCGGAAAAAAACCCGTGGTGAAAAATAAGGCCAGCGACCGAATGGCGTTTACTTAAAGGCAAGACCGCGCAGGACTATCATTGCACTGGCGCGATTGTTCGTAGGGTGGGCATCGCCCACCAGCGGAGAATACCGACGCCCCGCGTGGTGGGCGATGCCCACCCTACGCGCGCTTTATTGATATTGCGCCTCGTGGGCCGGTTGTATCGGTAAGTGCCACCACGGCAGGTGGGTCTTTCCCATGGCTTCCCCAAGTGGCGCCCAGGTCGGGCTTTGTGTTAATTTGCGCCTCTATCCCTGGTTGGTCGGCATGTAATTATTGGAGGTCGCAGGTTATGAGCGGAGGCGGATGTAGCGAATTGGAGCCTTACGCCCTGCAGGTCAAGGGCGACAGCATGAGTCCGGAGTTTTGGGACGGCTGCATTATTATCGTCGATCCGGGCGCGCAGGCGGCGAATGGCGCCTACGTGGTTATCGACTACGACGGTGACACCCTATTCCGCCAGTTCATGGTGGAGGGTGAGCGTCGTTACCTGAAGGCGCTGAACGAGGAGTATCCCATGACCGAACTCACCGGTAGTTTCAATGTGCGTGGCATCGTGGTGCAGCGCGCCGGCCGGCGGAGATCGCAGCACAAGCACTACGGCTGATCGGCATGGTCAGGCTTTACGCCGCCGCCAATCTGCAGGAAGCCCAGATTCTTGCCGGCATGCTGTCCCACGCCGGTATCGAAACACAAATCTTCAATCAACATTCCCAGGGCGCCCTCGGCGAGATCCCCTTCGGTGAGACCTACCCCGAAATATGGCTGTCGGACGAGCGCGATCTCGGCCTCGCCCAAAAACTGCTGAGCGCTTACGAGCGCCCCACGGATACGACGGAAGCGGCATGCAGTCAATGCGGCGAGTCCAATCCGGTGAACTTCAGTCTCTGCTGGCACTGCGGGGAGTCGCTTTAAGGCGGCTGTGTTCTGCAAGATTCCCTTTGCGTTTTTGAGTCGTTGGGGAATAATCGAGCACGGCCTTGCAGACCACCATAAGATAGATAACAAACCACCACAAGGAGTGTCCCATGTCGAATCACGTTTATAAGATAATTGAACTCGTCGGCTCATCCACCAAGGGCACTGACGACGCGATACAGACCGCCATCGCGCGCGCGGCCAAGACCCTGAAGAACCTCGATTGGTTCGAGGTGGTGGAGACGCGCGGTCATCTGAAGGACGGCAAGATCCTACACTACCAGGTGAAACTGCAGGTCGGCTTCCGTCTCGAATAATCCATAGACTGTCGCTGACGGTGTGTGCGGCGGATTCGGTGGCTGCAAAGTTTCTTATACCAGCCCCACCCTTGCTGCAGAGGGTGGGGCTGGGCTTCCCCTGCCCACGGGTAAGACGCTCTTGAGTGTGGGCCCTGCGTAATGCTAGATCTACTGATAAATACCTTCGTGATACTGGTGGTGGTCATCGACCCGATCGGGCTCTCGCCGATGTTCGCAGCGCTGACCCACGGTGGAACACCGGCTTACAAGCGGCGCATGGCCTTCAAGGGCACAGCCCTGGCGGCCGTGGTGCTGGTGGTGTTTGCGCTCATCGGCGATAGTTTGTTGCGTTCCCTCGGTATCAGCCTGGCGGCGTTTCGCATTGCCGGCGGCGTATTATTGTTTCTCCTGGCCATCGACATGGTCTTTGCGCGCCACTCCGGGCTGCGTTCGACCACGCTGCGTGAACAGGCGGAGGCGGAGCAGCGCAAGGACATCTCGGTATTTCCCCTGGCCATCCCCTTGATTGCCGGCCCCGGCGCCATCACGACAGTGCTCTTGACCGTCGGCAGTCATCCGTCCCTGACAACGAGCTTGGTGGTCCTGCTGGTGCTCGCCGTGGTATTGCTGCTCGCCCTGGGTGCATTGCTGCTCGCGCCGCGCATCATGACGCTGATGGGCGAGACCGGCGCCAATGTGGTGACGCGCGTCCTCGGCATCGTGTTGGCGGCGCTGGCGGTGCAGTTTATGTTGGACGGTATCGCGGCAGGTATGCACTTGATCACAGCGGCGCACCCTTGATTAAGACGGATGTCCCGGATGCTTCAGATTCTGCTTAATGTTGAAACGTAGGGTGGGCAATGCCCACCCTACCACTACCACATAAGCGCACTGTCGATTCTAACTGGTGGCAAGCGCCGGGTTTCCTCCCGTGCCGCGTCACGAGTACAATCCCCGCTACAGCTTTAAGGAGAGTCGGTCTTGGAACAATATCGCGGTACCACCATCCTCTCGGTGCGCCGGGGCAACCGCGTCGTCATCGGTGGCGACGGCCAGGTCTCCATGGGCAACACCATCATGAAAGGCAACGCCCGCAAGGTGCGGCGTTTGTACAAA
>JAYUBZ010000037.1:0-3004 GCA_043740595.1 Gammaproteobacteria bacterium | reverse complement strand
AATTTCCCCTGCGAATACCTGCGCGCCTATTCGCCCTCCGCCGAGGTGCGTGGCCACGGGCCGGGGCAGGAGGTGCTGCAGGTGGGCAAGGAAAATGTGAATGTCACCCAAATTGAACCGGTGGGCACCTATGCCATCTGCCTGTACTTCGATGACGGGCACAATACCGGCATCTTCTCCTGGGACTATCTGCACAATCTCGGCGTCAACCAGGAACAGCTGTGGAACGAGTACCTGGCGCGCCTGGAAAAGGCGGGACACAAGCGTAAGCCTAAGCCGCTGACCTGAGCCCCGTGCCGTGACCCGATCCCATCGCCCGACTGACCAAACCGAAGACAGCCCGAATGCTGCGACCACGCACTTCGGTTTTCGCGACGTGCCCGAATCCGAAAAAGTGAAACTGGTGGGGGAGGTGTTCCATTCCGTCGCGGGCAAATACGACCTCATGAACGATGTCATGTCCCTCGGCATCCACCGCCTGTGGAAGCGCTACGCCATGGGCCAGAGCGGGGTGCGTGCCGGTCAGCGGGTGCTGGATGTGGCGGGCGGCACCGGCGACCTGGCGGCGAAGTTTGCCGGCCTGGTCGGCGCCGAGGGCCGCGTCACCATGGTGGATATCAATGCGTCGATGTTGGACGTGGGACGCACGCGCCTGGCGGATCGCGGGTTGGCGGGCAATATCGACTACGTGCAGGCGGACGCCGAACGTCTGCCGTTTCCGGACAATCACTTCGACTGCATCAGCATTGCCTTCGGCCTGCGCAATGTGACGCATAAAGAGGCGGCGCTGGCGTCCATGTGGCGTGTGCTGAAGCCCGGCGGCCGCCTGCTGGTGTTGGAATTTTCTCATCCGATACTGCCGGGCCTCGATAAGTTGTATGACGCGTATTCCTTCAAGCTGCTGCCCCTCATGGGCCGGTTGATCGCCAACGACGAAGCCAGTTACCGCTACTTGGCGGAATCCATCCGCAAGCACCCGGATCAGGAAACGCTAAAGACGTTGATGGAGCAGGTGGGGTTCGAGCGCGTGCACTACTTCAATTTAAGCGGTGGCATCGTGGCGCTGCACAAGGGCTATAAGTTTTGAGGTGGACCGATGACGCATCGGGTGGATTTGCGGCACTCGCGTATCCTCTGTGTAGGATCCACCCAACTCCACCACACAGGTTCAAGTCGACAGGCCTGCGCCATGGGCTTTAGTCCCTTCCCCCTTCAAGGGGGAAGGCTAGGATGGGGGTGTAACGCCGAATGACCGCCCGTAGCACAGCGTGGCGAACACCACGCTAGCAAGATCGTCACACAATGGTATGACCGGTGTCGAACGTTTTTTGTGGCGAGGCAAAAAAGTCAATGCAAGCCGCCTGCACCAGAATTCCCATCAACGGCCGCTGTTGGAATAACGGTGTTTTGAATAATATTGACGGGGTTTTATCCACTATTGCGGACTATTTAAACCATGCACCCCCATCCTAACCTTCCCCCTTTAAGGGGGAAGGAACTCAATAAGAGTGTTGCTCGCCTCTTACAGGCGTCGCCGACATGAATGCCGCGGAGTTCATTACGGCATTGCTGGCGGACGTGGGCAACCGGGTGCTGCGCCTGGACCCCGAGACCTTGGCGAAACTCGGCGCGTTGCACGGGCGGGTGGTGTGCCTGACGTTTACCGATCTTGCAACCTCGGTTTATCTGCAGCCCTCCGAATCCGGATTGCGGGTGTTGAGTGCTTACGAGGGCGTAGCGGATGTCACGTTACGCGGACGTTTGCCGGCGTTCGCGCGCTTGAGTCTGGGCGCGCAGCCGGGTCTGTTTTTTTCCGGCGAGCTGGCCATCAGTGGCGATGTGGAGCTGGGTCATCGCTTTCAACGGGTGCTCGAAGGCCTGGACATCGACTGGGAGGAGCAGCTGTCCCGTGTGGTGGGTGATGTGGTGGCCCATGCCGTGGGCAATGCGGTGCGCGATGCCCGTGCCTGGGGGCGGCAGGCCGGATCCACCTTCGGTCAGGATGTGGCCGAATATTTCATCCATGAGCGGCGCGATCTGCCCGCGCGTCCTGCGGTCGAGTCTTTCCTGCAGGCCGTGGATACCCTGCGCGCCGACGTTGACCGGTTAACACAACGCATCGCGCGTCTGCAACGGACCCAAGACCCATGATCGCCCTCGGCCAGCTGCGGCGTTTGCTGCACATCAACCGCGTCTTCGTGCGCCACGATCTGGATGAATTCGTGGCCGCGCTGCATCTGTTCCGTCCCTACCGTTTAGTGTTGCGCCTGTTGCCATGGCGTTGGTTTCGCGCCCAACCCAAGCCACGCGCTGTGCGTCTGCGCGAGGCATTACAGGATCTCGGTCCGGTGTTTGTGAAGTTCGGCCAGATGTTGTCCACGCGGCCGGACATGTTGCCGGACGACATTGCGGAAGAGCTTGCGCGCCTGCAGGACCAGGTGCCGGCGTTTCCCGGCGCTGAGGCCATCGCCGTGATCGAAGCCGCCTACGGCGACACGCTGGATAAATTTTTCCGTCACTTCGAGCCCGAGCCCGTGGCCAGCGCCTCCGTGGCCCAGGTGCATTTTGCTGTACTGCTCGACGGCACGCCGGTGGCGGTGAAGGTGCTGCGTCCCGGCATACAACGCATCATCGAACGCGACTTGCAATTGCTCTACACCCTGGCGCGACTGGCCATGCGCTTTGTTTCTGATCTGCGCCGCCTGCGGCCGGTGGAAGTGGTGGATGAATACAGCAAGACCCTGCACGGCGAACTCGACCTGATGCGCGAGGCGGCCAACGCCAGTCAGCTGCGCGCCAACTTTGCCGATTCCCAGCTGCTGCTGGTGCCCAAGATCCACTGGGACCTGACGCGCACCCAGGTGATGGTGATGGAGCGGGTGAGCGGCATTCCCATCGGTAACATCCAGGGACTGCGCGACGCCGGCATCGACATGCGGCGCCTGGCGCACGACGGCGTCGAGATTTTTTTTACCCAGGCCTTCCGCGACGGGTTTTTTCACGC
>JAYUBZ010000036.1:0-5107 GCA_043740595.1 Gammaproteobacteria bacterium | reverse complement strand
CTACCCAGGGTTACACCCTACGGTAGGGCCCAGCGGAGGGGAATGGCGACACGCGTAAAAACACGGCCTGGTCATGACGGCTATGCGTGGTGTTGTCTTAAGTAAGTGCCATTCCGGTCTGGATCGATAGACGACGCTGCCGGTCTATCGGCGGTATTATGTACCCACGAACTTTGCGCGGGTCACCCAGGCCGCAACCATTCACCCAGGATCACCTTGCGAGCGCTCCAAAGACTGCGCTACGTGCGGATTATGGACGAATGTAGCTCCATCCCTGTTCCTGCAATTCCATGATTCTCGGAACACCGGCATCCACGGTCTTGACGCCAGGCAACAGGATCGGCTCCTTGCCGGTCTGCTTGGCAATTGATTTCATGGTGACGCCACAGGCGCTGAATTGCACGTCCTGCGCCAGGAGACTGCGCACGCGCTCGGCCTGTCCGCTCTTATCGGTGAGGAGACTGAGCCCAGGACCATAGGCAACGACCTCAATCGCGACATTGTCTATCCCATAGTACTTCTGCAGATTCACCGTATTGTTCAGCGCTACCCGTTGCGACTCTGGATCGCTCGTGCTCACCTGAATCACGACCTTGTGTTTGGGTCCGGTATCCGCCGCCTGCGCATCGGCATGCGGCATCGCCAACGTGATCATGCCGACGGCAGAAAGCGTAGCGGCGATCCGGTTTAACAGTGTCATAGTCATGGTTTGTTCCTCATGGTGATTTTGGATTAAGAGGGCCTACGGACGCGGCCCTCTTACACTGCCATACCCCAATACGCAGACGGATATTCCAGAAATCGATAAAAATAATTCTGGAATAAACCGGCGGATAATCCGGTCTTATCTGGAAACAGGCAAAGAGGATGTGTGGTTGAACCAGAACCATCGAATGCGCCGATTCGAGCTGTTGATCCTGCCGCACCTCTATGCCGCTTATCGTTTTGCGCGTTGGTTGACCTCCACCGAGCCCGATGCCCGCGATCTTCTGCAAGAGGCGTGCTTACGCACGCTCCAGTATTTTGACTCGTTCCGTGGTCCGAATGGCCGTACCTGGCTACTTACGGTCGTACGCAATGCCTGCTACAGGCAGTATCACGAGGCAGGTACGGCCTCGAACTTTGTTGAGTTTGATGAATCCACCCATGGCCCGGAGGACTTGTCGCCCATGGCCGACATTGCAGTGCCCGTGATGCCACAAGAGGCCTTGGAGTGCGGGCAGAATCGCATGACCATCCGCCGCGCGATCGCGCAGCTGCCGAACGAGTATCGGGAAACGCTGATCCTGCGTGAAATAGAGGGCTTGTCCTACCAAGGAGACGCGGGGATAGTGGCTTGATCACGTCGCCTCCATTTTTTAACCATGCCGCCCTGTCGTTATTGTTCCATCATCGGCATCTCCGGACGCTCGATCAGCGGCTTTTCTATTTCCGGCTTTTCTACCTCTGGCTTTTCTACCTCCGGCCGGTGAGCCTCCGGCCGGTGAGCCTCCGGCCGTTCGGCATTTGGGCTTTCCTTCTCGGTCCAATCATGATGTTCACCGGGACTCAATGGCCGCGTCACCGCTTCCAGTTCCGGAAGCACCACTTCACGTGGTTCAACGTTGATGACCATCTCGTGCACGGAAATGCTGCCATCGGCGTTCACCTCACCGCGCACCGCGACAGGCGAGTCCGGCTGTAGATCACCGATTTGGCCATTCACCACGATGGTCGATGGGTTATAACGTAATGTCACGTCATTGGCCTTCACCTCCCCCGTCTTGGAAAGTGCCTGCACATATCCAGACATTTCGACCAGGTGTCCCGCGTCAAGCGCCAGCTGAGACTCACGCTGGATAGTCGTAGCCACCACGCGCTCGTGGTCATAGAAGCCGGCGATACGCACCACGACGCCATGTTGGATCTCCGCGCTAATCCCGCTGGGCTCGAGGACGAAAGACTGCTTGCCGAGGGTGACTGCGCCTTTTTCACGATCCACAATATCGACGCTGCCGCGCACGATAAACTCGTTCACGGCCGGTGTGTGTACTGGAGCGATGCGTGTCGCCATCCAGGAATTATCGGCCCGCATCAACCCGCTTACTGCAAGCATTTGTCCCGCTTGGATCTGGCTGATCGAAAATCCCGTCGTGCCGGAATCTGCATGCGCGCCCGAAGCCACATGCACGGTCTGGCCCAGAACCCGAAATGTCCCCTGCGCCTGATTGACGTCTTGCACACGACCCTGCAGGGCAACGCGGACATCGACTTGCGCTATAGTCCCTGCGCCTGGATTTTTTCCGGCATTGCCTTGCACCAGGACGATATCACCCAGCCGCAGCGTCCCCTGACTTGTGGCCACACCCTCGCGGCTCACGCGGCTGGCCTTATCGAAGAAAAACTCCCGCCCGTTGACGAAGATGCTGCCGAATTTCTGCACCACGCCGAATCCGGTGATGCCGGTTCCACCGATGCCACCCCCCGGGTCCGTCTGCTGCGCCAAGACCGATACGGGTAGGGACAGCGCGCAAAACAGAACGCTTGCCAGCAGCATCGGCATCCGCTGCCGAAATGTTTGTTGGATAGGCCTCATTCGTGCTTGCCTCACTTCGACTTTGACCGTTTTAGGTTTGCTGCCGGCACCCGGCTATCATCTTCAAAATAATAAACTCCCATGCGCATGCGTCGTCCTCCCTTCTTCCCATTGCGGCCGGCCTTGCGGTTCAGGGGCATAACGCGACGGTTGATCGCCTGTAGAAACTCCTCGGACAACTGATACAGCTCTGGCCGCAACGCGTCAAGTTCATCCACATCCACCACTTCGTAGTAGACGGCGCGTTCCAGAAACGGCCTGTCCTTGCCCGCCACATTGTGCAGGGCGCCTCGCAGGTGATCGGAAACGTTGTCGGCGAGATACACGAGTTTGTCACGGGGTATGTCCGAGACATAGGCACTCCGCAGCAGGTGTACCTTGCCCTCTTCATCCACATCCGCCACGCCGGCGCGCACCAGCTCATCGAGGATTACATTGGCGCGCATATCGGCCTTGGTTTCCCGCACCAGCCCTTCAAAGCTCACACGGTTCGGCAGATGGCGGAGGGGCAATATTTTTGGTTTTCGATTCGCGTCCAGATAGCGCGGCGAGGATGTCCAGGCCGCCACGACGCGCGCGGCGAGGGCCGCGCCGTGCGGCAATACGGGCGCGCTTGGATGATCGCCCAACACGGCGCGCAGGCGTTTGACATCCTTCCTATGCACGCCGGTCAGCAGGCTCACGCGGCTGTCCGTCACGGGTTTTTTGTCCTCGGGCTGGTGCCGCAGGGCCTCTTCGACATACACTGCCTTGAGCATCTCGCCCAGTGCCGGATAGGTCCAGCCACGTTCGATCAGATAGCGCACCAGGGGGCGCAGTATGCTTAGCACGGCATTTTTCAAGGCGGTGTCGATCATGCTGGCTGGCGCTGTAGTAGATATTGATCGTTACAACTCTGTTACAAAGCATAACACAGATCTTGACTGTGGGAAATTTTCCCACTATTATATTGCCACAGTCAGGAAAACGGATGCCCCGGAAACCCGCTTCAATCTGCCAACAACCAAAAAAGAGGAGATTACTGCATGCGTAGCCACACCGGCATTCTCACTGCACTGGTAGCCATTATCGCCAGCGGTTCCGTCTGGGCCGACGAGCGGCCGGCCACCGTTACCTTGGGCGTCACCCCCGCCTATTACGTGGGCGATTATGGCACCACTGCCACCACCAAGATCTATTACCTGCCGGTTTGGGCCAAGTACAAAAACGGTAACCTGAGCCTCAAGGTCACCGTTCCTTATATCGCGGTGGAGAGCGCCGGTGCGTTGGTGTCCGGTGGCAGTGTTATCGCGGGGGGTGCCGGCAAAACGGTCACGCGCAACAGCGGACTCGGCGATATCTGGACCGAGGCCAAATACCGATTCCGCGGCGCCGGGGCCGCGCCCGACGTGAGCCCGTATCTCAAAATCAAGCTGGGCACCGCCTCGCGTACTAACCGCTTGGGTACCGGTAAGAATGATTTTGAACCCGGCGTGGCCCTGGATTGGGTCGTCGGCAGAACCCTGTTTCCTTTCCTTCAATTCGGCTATCGCATGGTGGGTTCGCCGACCGGCTACAACCTCAGGGATGTTGCCACTTATGAAGGCGGACTGACCTATCAGGTGGTCGAAAAGAATTTCGTCACTGCAATGTTTTCTGGACATCAGGCGACCCAGGCGGGCTTTGCCAACACCGCCGACCTGCTGGTTGCCTGGAATTACTACGTGAGTCCTGGGAGTGGATTCCAGGTTTACGTGGATAAAGGTCTGAGCAACGGAAGCCCGAACTACGGTGTCGGCGTCGGCGTACAGACTCGTTTTTAGCAACTACCCAATCGGAGAAGCAAACATGAAACAGAAAATTGTGTTAATTGCAGTAGCCTCGGCATTCGGCCTGACTCTGGGCCTGGCCAATGCGGATGAGTCTTCCATCGTGAATGCCACTGACGCCCCGGCACTGGTCGCCGCGGCCGATGTCATCCTGCCCGATGGCAGCCGTCCGGACATGGACCAGGATCATTCGACGACTGTGGACGTCGAGAAACCGGAGGCTGCACACGTGGATGTGGACATCGAGACACCCGATATCGACAAGCCGGATATGGATAAGCCGGATATGAATACGCCGGAGATTGAGCATCCGGATGTCAGCCATCCGGATGTCGATCATTAATACACGTGTAACAGCCAGCCGCCGGCAGCAAGCGCTGCCGGCGGCTGGCGAACCCGTGTACGCTCACGGTTGTGCATGAGGTTCACGCGTACTGGGTCGGGCTTTTACTGGCCCATTCAGTCCGCATTCAGTCCGATAATGCCGCGGAGGTGTATCCCGGATGTCTGCCAGGGATGCCCTGATTAAGTCGGCTTTAATGTTTCGCTGTCGCGCCCATAGTCTGAATTTCCGGTGCGCTGGGCGTACCCTACCAAGATGGCAAGTACTTGTAAGGTGCCCTAGGGAAGCCCTGAACAAGTTGTCATTTCGAGCGCAGCGAGAAATCTGGCATTGAGATAGTTCAGCGTCATCATGCTGTTACTGGATTTCTCCCTTCGGTCG
>JAYUBZ010000035.1:0-4003 GCA_043740595.1 Gammaproteobacteria bacterium | reverse complement strand
GTGATGCTGAAGGGCGCAGTCCCCGCGGGATAAGTATCCGCACGCAGCCCCAGCACGCCGACTTCCCAGCTGTTGTCGCCCCAATTGTGTTCATAGGCGAAGCGCACATAGGGGGCGCTATTCTGGATCACGTCAGCGGTGGTGGGTTTGCTGCCCAGCACACCGCCGTTACCCAGATGCGCCGAACGATAGAGCGTCAACTCACCATACAATAGGTCCGCGCCGAGGTGGTAGGCCCCATAAGCACCGAGACCGGCGGAGGTCTGCGCCAGCCCTCCGTCCAGCAGGGCGGCCGCCGCCGGCCCGGGGGCCACGCTGGAGGTAGCGTAGGGGAAGCCCCACACCGGCGTGCTGTTCCACAGGTCCTGCACCGTCGGACTGTTATTCAGCGTCAGACCATACTGGAATTGGTTGTCACCGAGGTCCATGGTGCTCGTAGAACGGATATCGGCATTGTCCATGGCAATGGCGTTATCGCTGCCACTATAGGTGAACTGGATAAATGAACCGATCTGCGGCGTGATCCTACCGGCGTAAAACAGACTCAGCTGCTGCGGAAACAGCACCGTGCTGTTCTGGGTATTGGGTTCGGCCTTTTTGGTTGAGGTCAGCGAGGTCTGAACCATCACCGACAAGGGCGGTGTGGTATTCAGGGAAAGCTGATCGGATTGGGACTTAACCTTGTCCTCGACAGTCGGCGTCAGGGTCAGCGTGTAGCCCCCCAGCTTGAAGCTGCGCCCGAAGGGGGTCAGCTCCGGAAAGGCCGTGTGGCACGTGGCGCAAGCCATGCCGGTTTGACGGGCAAAGCTGGGCACGGCCGACGCGGTTTGTGGGACAAACAGTATGAGGCTGGATACAAACATACCGATAACGGACGCTAGACGCTGGATTTTTGGTGTTGACATGACTCTGCCCTCATTAAAGACAACACGATTATTGGTTATGCAATCTCTGATCAGGGTTGCTGGTGGGTGTTGTTCCCCGACCTCCGGCCACTTCTGCTTAACTAAAGAGGCTGGTGCGTTCCAGTAACGGGATGATCATGGCGCGCAGCATACTGCCGTCTTTATTAGAGAAATTAGATGTAGATCAAAAAATGATTAGTTTTTCCAGATTACCTGGTGAAACAAGCATCGATACGAAGCAAACAAACGCTTAAAAATCACCCCACAACGCCTGCAGCGCCGCGAGCAATGCCGGCGCGGCGGTTTCCGTGCGCAGGATGCGCGGACCGAGGCGTACCGGCATGAACCCGGCGTCAACGGCGGCGCGTTCTTCCTCGTCGCTAAGCCCGCCCTCCGGACCCACCAGCAACTCCACCGCGGCCTGCGGTTTTTCCAGGGCACGCAGCGCCTGTTCGGCCTGCGGCGAGAGCATCCAACGGCCGGCATCGGGGGCGGGTCGCTGCAAAAAGTTGGCTAGAGGAATCAATGCCTCGACCGGTGGCACGCGATTGCGTCCGCATTGCTCGCAGGCGGCTATCACCACCTGCTGCCAGTGCAGCACACGCTGGTCGGCGCGCTCGCCGCTCAGGCGCACCACGCTGCGCTGGCTCATCACCGGCAGGATGCGCGCCACACCGAGTTCAACCGCCTTCTGCAGCGTGACGTCCATACGGTCGCGCGACGATACCGCCTGCACCAGGGTCACCGCCAGCGGCGATTCGCGCTCGATGTCCTGATGACTCTGCACGCTCACGACGACACGCTGCTTGTCGATGCTCTCAAGCGAGGCGCTATATTCACCGCCGCGGCCGTCGAACAGTATCAGTCCGTCGCCCACGCGCAGGCGCAGCACCTTGGCGGCGTGGTGCGCCGCGGATGTTCCGAGTTCAACACGGCTGTCCACGGCCAGGGCGAGGGATGAATGGAAACGCGGCAGACTCATCGGGGATGGGTGATGTCAGGTGAATAAAATAGGAAGTGATGAATTCGTCGCACGCGCGGGTCAGCCGCCCTTTCCGCCACCCGCTGGATCCCGATCGTGAAAATAGGTCTCCGGTGTCTTGGTCACGAGAAAATCCACCGCCGCATCCACCATTTTGTTGATCGCCTTCTCCACCGGCGTGTTCTCGAAACCACTCAGCACCACGGGCAGGCGGATGTAACCGCCATGGCGGCTGCTGCGGGCATAGCCCGACAGGGCGGCGCCGAACTTGGTGGCCTTGCCCTCCACCGCGATGGTCGATACCACACGCGCTGTTTTGACATCGATGACCCGCAGATCCATGGAGATGAAACCGCGCTTGAAGCCGAGATTGAGGGTGGCGAAATCGCCATTGCGTCCGATAGGAATGGGAATGGGTAACACACCGCCGCCGATACCGGCATCGAAGCCAGTGATGGCGCCGACCACCAGTAGCTCGGCGCCCTCGACCTGACCCATGGGGATGTGGCTTGCATCACCCACCCTGCCGCTGGCGGAAAAATCCTGTTCCACCAGGGCGTCCTTGATGTTCGCGCGCTCCAGCACGATAAAGCGGTTGCTGTTGAACAGTGCCGTGGTCAACATGTCCTGGATGCCGCTGGTTAAGCGGCTGGGGTCCGGGATACTGCCGTCACCGGATGCGCGATTCATCAGGCCTAGTTGATAATCCAATGAGTGCTTGCCCGCAGCACCGGATTTATCAATGATCTTTCCCACCGCGATGCGTGCCTTGGGGCCGTTATAGGCCTCCGCCTGGGCCGCCGCGATACTTTCGCCCCCCGCCCCGCTGATGATCTGCGTGGAGGCGCAACCGCCCAAGGCGATCAAGGCGAGCAGCAGCACGGGCCAACCATAACGTCCCTGGGCGCGGCACGCGTTGCGCGTGGCCGCGGTGGAACAGTGCAAGGGGTTCACGCAGCGCGCCGAAATCAGACTTTGTTTTTGGCGATGAACTGCACGGCCTTCTCGATGGCGCTGCGGATGGCCGATTCCATGGGCGTCTTGGACCAGGCGCCGAGCCCGATGGGCAGCGGCGCCGTGGCAAAGATCAGGCCGGCGCCGGCGGTGGTGGAGGTGCCCTCCACCGTGGTGGCATTCACCACCCGGCCGGTCTTGGCATCGACGATGCGCAGGTTGATGCTCACGCACGCCTGCTTCGCACTCAACAACAGCAGCGAGCCGCCGCGGCAGTTGGGTTCGAACTGCGTGATCGATCCGCGGATCAGGAGTTGCGCGCCTTCGATCTCACCGATGGACGCGGCGGTTTCCTTCTTCACCCGGCCGGAGGCGCCGAAGTCCTGCTCCTCGATCACTTCCTTGATGTTCTCGCGCTCCAGCACGATGAAGCGTCCGGAATTGAACAACGAATCCGCGAGCATGTCCGACATGCCATTGCCGATCTCGCGGCTGCCGCGCGCCGCCTTGTATTCAAAGGCCTTGACCGCGATACGCTGCTTCGGCCCGTTATACGCCTCCTGCTGCGCCTGCGTGATGGTCGGACCGCCGCTGGAGCTGACCACGCGCGCCGTGCTGCAACCGGCGAACAAGAAAGCCGCGATGGCCAGCGGCAGGGTAATACGGCGTAGATGCAAACGCTTCATGGCGGGTATCCTCTTAACCAATAGTGAAGTGAAAAAAATGATCCGTACAACGCAACGCGGCCAACCGGGTGTCCGCGCCCTACAAACTGGGCGTGACATCGCGCCCGCCGCGCCTGTCCTCGTGGCGTGTCTGGCAGGCGATGCAGCGCTTCGCCGTTGGATAGGCCTGCAGGCGCGCAGCGGCCACGGGCGCGCCGCAATCGATGCACAAGCCGTAGGTCGCATCACTGATGCGCCGCTTGGCCGCTTCCACATCAGACAACTCCCGGACCGCACTGTTCAACTGCGCGATGCCCAGATCCGTGAGCATGTCGGCCACGGATTCTTCACCGCTGTCCTGTACGCGACCGGCCAACACGGCATGTGACTTGTCATCAGACTCGAACAACCCAGCATGTATCGTCGCACGCAATTGCGCCTCCCGCTCATGCAGCAGGCCGGCGTATTGCTTTAATTCAGCGGGATTCAGGGGGGTT
>JAYUBZ010000034.1:0-8122 GCA_043740595.1 Gammaproteobacteria bacterium | reverse complement strand
GTGGCCACGGTGATGTCTTTTTTTGATTCGCTCACGCAATCCTTGAGGGATCGCACGCTGTGGCCGACCTCCAGCCCCATGTCCCAAAAGAAATTCAACAGGGCCTGGGCAAAATCGCGCAGCTCGTCGTGCCGGTCCTTCGCCAGCAGCAGCATGAGGTCCACGTCCGAGGCGGGATAGAGCTCGCCGCGACCGTAGCCGCCGACGGCCACGAGGGCGATATTTATTTTGTCATTCAGCAGGGGCCGGTGATGATCCCAGGCGCGCTTGAGCAGCTGATCCACCAGCCAGGCATGGGTGGCGATGATCTCCGGGGCCTTGGTGCCCTCGAAATAGTGTTCCTTCAGTGTGGCACGGCCGTGCTTCAGTGCATTGCGGAACAGCGCCAAGGTGGCAGCGTCGGCGCGCGGCGCGCGGTTGCCCGCGACCGCTCGATCGGCAAGTGCCTGGTCGAACTCCTTGGCGTTGAAGACCTGGGTCTTATTCAGCGGCATGGGCGAGGGGGGAGATGCCGGGAGCGGGAAGGGCGTGCGGTATCCAAGTGCTGGTGGTGCCTCAGGGCGCCTCTCCCGGGACCAGGGTGAGGATCTCGTGGCCCGTTTCGGTAATCAGGATGGTGTGTTCCCATTGGGCCGACAGGCTATGATCCCTTGTCACCACGGTCCAGTTGTCCGGCAACAGTTTGATCTCTTTTTTACCGGCATTGATCATGGGCTCGATGGTAAAGGTCATACCCGCGGTCAGCGTCATGCCCGTGCCGGGGGCGCCGTAGTGCAGCACCTGGGGGTCCTCATGAAATTCCCGGCCGATGCCGTGACCGCAGTACTCACGCACCACCGAACAGTGGTTGCTCTCGGCATGCTGCTGGATCACATGTCCGATGTCGCCGAGGCGTACGCCGGGCCGCACCAGCGCGATGCCCTTCAACATGCACTCGTGACTGATGCGCGCCAGGCGCCGGGCCTGGATCGATGGCTCGCCGACGAAATACATCTTGCTGGTATCGCCATGGTAGCCGTCCTTGATAACGGTAACGTCGATGTTCACCACATCGCCTTTTTTCAGTTTCTTGTCGCCGGGGATGCCATGGCAGACTTGGTGATTCACCGAGGTGCAGATGGAGCGGGGGAAGCCACGATAATTCAACGGCGCCGGGATCGCCTGCTGCTCATTCACGATGTAGTCGTGGCAGATACGGTCGAGCTCGCCGGTGGTCACGCCGGGTTGCACGTGGGGCGCGATCATTTTCAGCACCTCGGCGGCCAGGCGTCCAGCGACGCGCATTTTTACGATTTCATCGGGGGTCTTGATGGTCACGGACATGGTCGAATGTGTCTCACGTCGGGGGGTGAACGGGGAGTCTGCGGGTGGCTTCGTGGCCGGTTTTCCTGTCTGCATAACGACACTTTACCTTATTTGCAAGCCGTTGACGCCCCTCGATAAACCTTAGTTTATGTGGTGCAAACCGTGGCGTGTCCGCAGGGGGTCCGGGCTGCCATGGGGACAGGCCCTGGGCCCATGGCCCCTGCCCGTCAGCGGTTTTTGCGGCATACCCCATTTGCCGCATGCCCCGCATTGTGGTATAAAAGCGCGTTTTTAAAGGCCGTTTTCAAGGCTACTTAACGGCACCCATGGCAGGTTTAATGGGTGCCAACTTCACACATGGGCCGTCACAGGCATCCGGGTGCTCTAAACACCGACCACTGACCCACACGGGCGCAGAGATCGAGGTTAAGGGTGGATGTCTGGGGTCCATGGCGGAATAACCCAACTTTTGGAGTAGACATTAGAATGAGTAATGTAACCATGCGTCAAATGCTGGAGGCCGGTGTTCACTTTGGCCACCAGACACGTTTCTGGCACCCCAAGATGCGCTCCTATATTTTCGGCGAGCGCAACAAAGTGCACATCATCAATCTGGAAAAAACCCTGCCGTTGTTCAACGACGCCATGAATTTCCTTGGCAAGCTCGCGTCCAACAAGGGCACCATCCTGTTTGTCGGCACCAAACGCCAGGCCGGCGACATCGTGCGCGAAGAAGCCACGCGCTGCGGTATGCCCTTTGTGGATCACCGCTGGACCGGCGGCATGCTGACCAACTACAAGACCGTCAAGAAATCCATCGAGCGCCTTAAACTGCTCGAGGCCATGGAGGCGGACGGCAGCATCAACAAGCTCAACAAGAAAGAAATTCTGTTGCTGTCGCGCGAACGCGAAAAGCTCAACCGCAGCCTGTCCGGTATCAAGAACATGCCGGGCCTGCCGGATGCCTTGTTCGTCATCGACGTGGGTTATGAGTACATCGCGGTGTCCGAGGCCAACAAGCTCAATATCCCGGTGGTGGCCGTGGTCGACTCCAACTGCAAGCCGGACGGCGTGGACTACGTGATCCCGGGCAACGACGACGCCATCCGCGCCATCCGCCTGTACGCCGCCGCCGCCGCCGATGCCATCATGGAAGGCCGCAACATGACCACCACGCCGATGCCGTCGGATGACGAGGAGTTCATCGAAGTCAGCGATGAGCCGTCCAAGGTCAGGGTGGCGCCGAAGAAAAAGGTGGTGAGCGCCGCCCTGCCGACGGAAGACGAGGTCGAGGCCGCCGACGCCAAGGCCAAAACCGAGGCGCGCACGACGGCCCGGCCCAAAGCCAAGGCCGCTCCCGGCAAGACCAAACAGTCCGAGGACGAATAAAGAAACAGGGGGCCTCGCCCCCTTTTTCTTGATGAGAATTTTGTCGCTTTAAGCGTGTGGGGAATTGATATGACGATTACAGCAAGCCAGGTTAAGGATCTACGAGAGCGTACCGGCCTCGGCATGATGGAGTGCAAGGGTGCGCTGACGGAAACCAATGGAGACATGGACGCCGCCATCGACTTGTTGCGCAAGAAGGCCGGCGCCAAGGTCGAGAAAAAATCCGGACGCACCGCCGCGGAAGGCGTCATCGGTATGTTTATCGGGCCGGACCGCAAGTTAGCGGCCATGGTGGAAGTGAATTCGGAAACCGACTTCGTCGCCAAGGGCGATGAGCTCGCCGCCTTTGCCAGCGCCATCGCCGCGTGTGCGGCGGCCAACAAACCCGCCGACGTGGCGGCGCTGAATGCGCTGTCCCTCGCCAAGGGTGCGGCCCAGACCATCGCCCAGGTGCGCGAAGGCCTGGTGTCCAAGCTGGGTGAGAACATCGGCGTGCGCCGCTTCGAGCGCTACGCCATGGACAAAGGCCATATCGCCAGTTACGTGCACGGCCGCAAGATCGGCGTGCTGGTGGAGATGCAGGGTGGCGACGAGGCGTTGGCGCGGGACATCGCCATGCATATCGCCGCCAGTCGCCCGCAGTGTGTGTCCAAGGAGCAGGTGCCGGCGGAACTCATCGCCAAGGAGAAGGAAATCTTCTCCGCCCAGGCAGCGGAAAGCGGCAAGCCGGCGGAGATCATCGAGAAGATGGTGGTCGGACGCATCAACAAATTTCTTGCCGAGATCACCCTGCTGGGTCAACCCTTCGTGAAGGACCCGGACAGCACGGTGGAAAAACTGCTCAAGGGTGCCGGTGCTACGGTGCTGCGTTTCGCCCGCTATGAAGTCGGCGAGGGCATTGAAAAGGCGTCTTCCGATTTCGCCGCCGAAGTAATGGCGCAGGTGAAGGGAGGCTGATCCTTGTCCGGTAAGCCCCAGGGAAGCCCGAGGTCTGCTGCCTATCGCCGGATCCTGCTGAAGCTCAGTGGCGAGGCCCTCATGGGCGAGGATGCCTACGGCATCAACCGCGTGGTGATGACGCGCATTGTGGCGGAGTTGCAGCAGGTTATCGCCACCGGCGTGCAGCTGGCCCTGGTGGTGGGGGGTGGCAATATCTTCCGCGGCGTGGCCCCGGCGGCGGCGGGCATGAACCGCGCCACTGCCGATTACATGGGCATGCTGGCGACGGTGATGAATTGCCTGTCCCTGCAGGATGCCCTGGAGCAGGCCGGCGTGACTACCGCAGTGCTGTCCGGCCTCAACATCGATGGCGTGGTGGAACCCTATTCACGCCGTGCCGCCGTTGCCTATCTTGAAGCAGGCTGTGTGGTCATCTTCGCCGCCGGCACCGGCAATCCGTTTTTTACCACGGACACCGCTGCCAGCCTGCGCGGCCTCGAGATCGGTGCCGATGTGGTATTGAAGGCGACCAAGGTGGATGGCGTCTACGATAAAGATCCCCTGCGGCATGCGGACGCGGTGCGTTACGACACCCTGACCTACAATGAGGCGCTGGAAAAAAACCTGGGCGTCATGGACGCCACGGCCATCGCCCTGTGCCGGGAACAAGGCATGCCCCTGCGCGTGTTCAATCTCAACAAGCCGGGCAGCATGCTGCGCATCGTCATGGGCGAGAACGAAGGTACCCTGGTACAACGCGGAGGCAAGTGATGCAAGACGTGATCAACAAAACCAACAAAGACGCGGAAGCGCGCATGGCCAAGTCCGCCGAGGCGCTCAAGACCAATCTGGAAAAGATCCGCACCGGTCGCGCCAACGTGAGTCTGCTGGACCATATCACGGTGGATTATTATGGTACCCGCATGCCGCTCAATCAGGTGGCCAGCGTCAGTGTCAGTGATGCGCGCTCGCTTGCGGTGACGCCCTTCGATAAAGGCATGGTGCAGGCGGTGGAGAAGGCCATCATGGAGTCCGATCTCGGGCTGAATCCCGCCACCTCGAGTCAGGTCATCCGCGTGCCCCTGCCGGCACTGACGGAGGAGCGACGCAAGGAACTCGGCAAGGTCGTGCGCAACGAAGGCGAGGAAGCCAAGATCGCCATCCGCAACGTACGGCGCGATGCCCTGGCCCATCTGAAGGAGGCCCAGAAAAAGAAAGAAATCTCCGAGGACGATGAGAAGCGCGCGCATGACACGGTGCAAAAACTGACGGATCGTTTTACCGCGGAGGTCGACAAACTGGTTGGCGCCAAGGAAAAAGACCTGCTGGCGATATAGCCACGTCAGCTACCCGACTCCTCATGGAGTCCCTTTACCTTAGGCTTGGCCTATGCGGATCGATGACTGAATCTAAAACCCCACCTGGCAACACCTGCGAAATGCCGCCGGCCTCGCCCGTGCCCAGGCATGTCGCAGTCATCATGGATGGCAACGGGCGCTGGGCCAAGGCACGCGGCCTGCCACGCGTCGCCGGGCACCGCAGTGGCGTGGAGAAGGTGCGCGATATCGTCGCCGCGTGCGGCGACCAGGGTATCGGCTATCTCACCATGTTTGCCTTCAGCAGCGAGAACTGGCGGCGTCCGGAAGCCGAGGTGCGGTTGCTGATGGAGTTGTTCATGCTGGCACTCGACCGCGAGGTCAAAAAGCTGCACGCCAATAACGTGCGTTTCCGGGTGATCGGCGACATCGCCCCCTTCGGCGAAAAAATCGTCGAGCGCATCCGCAAGGGTGAGGCGCTGACGCGCGACAATACCAAGTTGACCCTCACTATTGCCGCCAACTACGGTGGTCGTTGGGACATCAGCCAGGCCTGCCGCGCCTTGGCGCAACGCGCCGTCGCCGGGGAGCTGGACCCCGCGGACATCACCCCCGCCAGCCTGGAGCCGTTTCTCAGCCTGGCGGGTGTACCGGAGCCGGACCTGTTCATCCGCACCGGCGGAGAACAGCGCATCAGTAATTTCCTGTTGTGGCAGTTGGCCTACACCGAATTCTATTTCACCCCGGTATTGTGGCCGGACTTTGATCGCGCCCAGTTCGATGCCGCGCTGGCCTCCTACGCCGGGCGCCAGCGTCGTTTCGGTCATACCGGCGAACAGGTCGAGGCGACCCTGACGTCGGAAAGTGGCCGGCATGCTTAAGCTGCGGATACTGACTGCCGCCATTCTGATCCCGCTCATGGTGTGGGCCACCTACGCCCTGCCCACCCCTTGGCTCGGCGCCCTGATGGGGGTATTCATTCTGGCCGCCGCCTGGGAGTGGACCCGCTTGTGCGGCCTGTCCCAGGGGTGGGCCCGCATACTATATATATCTGGCGTGGCGGGCGCGGGCCTCTGGCTCTATTACCAATATATATTCGGCGTGGCGGGCGCGAGTGGTTTGCGCCATTACGCACCGATGTGGCCACTCATGCTGGCCAGTGCGGCCTGGTGGTTGCTCGCCTTATTCGAAATGGTAACGCAGCGCGATGCCCGTGCCGGCCTGCTGGCATCCGGGCCGGGTCGGCTGATCAGCGGGTTCTTTGTGCTTATCCCCGCGTGGATCGCGTCCCTGTGGTTACATGCCCATCAACCCCAGGGCTGGAAGCTGGTGTTGTTTCTGATGGTGCTGGTGTGGACGGCGGACTCCGGCGCCTATTTTGTCGGCAAGCCCTGGGGTAAAACAAAAATTGCCCCGCATATCAGCCCCGGCAAAAGCCTGGAGGGCGTGCTCGGCGGCCTGGCGGCGGTGGTGCTGGTGGCCTGGCTCAGTGGTGTATGGGTCTGGCAGTTTACCGCGGACAAGTTATGGGCCTGGGTGATGTTGGCGGTGGCGGTGGCGTTGGTATCGGTGGTGGGCGATCTGGTGGAGAGCCGTTTTAAGCGCGCCGCGGGGGTGAAGGACAGTGGCAATTTGCTACCTGGCCACGGTGGGGTGTTGGACCGCATCGATGCCTTTACCGCGGCGGCGCCGTTTTTTGTCCTCGGTTGGCTGACTCTGGGGTTGGCAACGTGAGAGACACGACGCACTCTGTGTCCAGTGCCCCGGGTGTGTCGACGCGCTTGCAGGGCATCACCATCCTTGGCTCCACCGGTTCCATCGGCGTGCATACCCTGGAGGTGGTGGCGCTGCACCCGCAGCGTTATCGGGTGGTGGCGCTGACGGCCAACACCCAGGTGGACCGGTTGTTCGATCAGTGTCAACGCTTCCGTCCGCAAACCGCGGTCATGCTGGATGCCGCCGCCGCCGCGCTGCTACAGAAAAAAATCACTGCCGCCGGTTTATCCATCCAGGTGTTGTCCGGCACGGGCGGGTTAAAGACGGTCGCGTCATTGCCCGAGGTGGACACCGTTATGGCGGCCATTGTCGGCGCCGCCGGCCTGCTGCCGACCCTGGAAGCAGTTCGCGCAGGCAAGCGGGTGTTGCTGGCCAACAAGGAGCCGCTGGTGATGTCGGGACACATCGTGATGCAGGAGGCCGCCGCGTCCGGCGCGCAGCTGTTGCCCATCGACAGCGAACACAATGCCATTTTTCAATGCATGCCCGCCGGTTACCAGACGGGCGCAGTAGCGCGCGGTGTGCGTAAGATTTTTCTCACCTGTTCCGGCGGACCGTTTCTCACCACGCCACCGGAAGACCTGGCCCAGGTCACGCCGGATCAGGCGTGCGCCCATCCGCGCTGGGTCATGGGACGCAAGATCTCCGTGGATTCCGCCACGCTCATGAACAAGGGCCTGGAGCTGATCGAGGCCTGCCGTTTGTTTCGTGTCTCCCCGGATCAGGTGCAGGTCGTCATTCATCCGCAGAGTGTGGTTCACTCCCTGGTGGAATATACTGATGGATCGGTGTTGGCCCAACTGGGCAACCCGGACATGCGTACCCCCATCGCCCATGCCCTGGCCTGGCCGGAACGTATCGAGTCGGGGGTGAAAAGCCTGGACCTTTTCGACATCGCGCGCCTCGATTTCCAGCGGCCGGATATGCAGCGTTTCCCCTGCCTGCGTCTGGCCTACGAAGCGGCTGCCGCCGGAGGCACAGCGCCGGCTATCCTCAACGCCGCCAACGAAGTGGCCGTGGCGGCCTTCCTGGAAGGACAAGTGGGCTTCAATGATATTTCGCGCATCATTGAACATACGCGGGCGAGCGTGATCATAAACGAGGAAGCGCAGCTCGAACGGATACTGGCGGACGACGCCCGCGCGCGCGAGGTGGCCCGGCTATTCATCGCCGGGCTCGGCAGCAACACAGGCAAGATCGTAGCCAGGAAGTAAGTGAATGTGCCGGACTAGGGCGGGATAAATCAGTGATCGGATTCCTTTATACTATCGTCGCATTTGTCGTCGCCATCGGTGTGCTGGTGGTGGTGCACGAGTTCGGCCATTACTGGGTGGCCAAACAACTCGGGGTGAAGGTCCTGCGCTTTTCCGTTGGTTTCGGTCGCCCGCTGTGGACGC
>JAYUBZ010000033.1:0-4260 GCA_043740595.1 Gammaproteobacteria bacterium | reverse complement strand
CACACGGGCGGCAAACTGGATCGCGCGCGTGCCGTTTAACGGACTAAACTCCTGACTATGGACAATAACAAGAAGCGCCCCGTCTATCTCAATCTATTCCTGATCCGCCTGCCGGCGGCCGGCGTTGTTTCTATTCTGCATCGGGTATCGGGCGTGGCCCTGGTGCTCTTTCTTCCTCTGGCGTTGCTGGGCCTGCAACGCTCGCTGCGCAGCGCCGCCGATTATCAAGCGGTGGTCGGTAGTCTGTCGTTGGCACCGGTGCGGGTGCTGCTGCTGTTGCTGGCGGCGGCGTTTGCCCAGCATTTTCTCGCTGGCATCAGGCATCTGCTGTTGGATATCGATATCGGCATCACCCGTAGCCAGGCACGCCTGAGCGCCTGGCTGGTGCTGGCGGGGGCCGCCGTCGCCACTGTGTGGGTGGGACTCAGGTGGCTCCTGTGATGCGCCGCAGCGGCAGCGCCCGTAGCGGTCTGGGGGAATGGTTGGTGCAACGCCTCACGGCCGTGTACATGGCCGGCTTTGGTGTGCTCGCCTTGGGGTACCTGCTGGCCTCCCCCCGCCCCGATTATGCCCACTGGCAGGCCTGGTTGTCGGGCAGTGGCGCGCGCATTTTGCTGGCGCTGTTTTTCTTAAGCGCCTTGATGCACGCCTGGCTCGGGTTGCGCAGCGTTTACATGGACTACCTCAAGCCCACGTGGTTGCGGGCGAGCGCCTTGTCCCTAACGCTACTGGTCTTGCTCGTCCAGGGTGTCTGGGTCGGCGATATTTTGTTATGGGGATTTCACCCATGACCCTGGCGGGCGTGGCGCGGCGGCGGTTCGACTGTCTGGTGATTGGCGCCGGCGGCGGCGGGCTGCGTGCGGCGCTGCAGCTGGCGGAGGCGGACGCCCATGTGGCGGTGGTCTCCAAGGTGTTCCCCACGCGCTCTCATACCGTGGCGGCCCAGGGCGGCATGAATGCGGCTCTCGCGAATGTGCTGCCGGACAACTGGCACTGGCATATGTACGACACGGTCAAGGGCGGGGATTACCTGGGGGACCAGGACGCCATTGAATACATGTGCCAGATGGCGCCGCGCCTGGTGATCGAGTTGGAGCATGCCGGGGTGCCGTTCTCACGCCTGCCCAATGGCCGCATCTATCAGCGCAAGTTCGGCGGCCAGAGTCAGAATTTCGGCGGTGAGCAGGCGGCGCGTACCTGTGCCGCGGCGGATCGCACCGGCCACGCCATTCTGCATTCCCTGTATCAGCAGAACATCCGTGCGCGCACCCATTTCTTCGATGAATTTTTCGCTGTCGACCTGCTGCTGGACCAGGAGGGCTACGTGTTGGGGGCCCTGGTGCTGGAGATCGAGACCGGCGAGCCCCTGATTATCGAGGCCAAGACCACCCTCATCGCCACTGGCGGCGCCGGGCGCATGTATCGCACCGGCACCAACGCCCATATCAATACCGGTGATGGCATGGGCATGTGTCTGCGCGCCGGCATCCCGCTGCAGGACATGGAGTTCATCCAGTTTCATCCCACGGGCATCGCCGGCAAAGGCATGCTCATCAGTGAGGGCGTGCGCGGCGAGGGTGGGTATCTGTTGAACAGCGAAGGCGAGCGGTTCATGGAGCGTTACGCCCCCACCGCCAAGGACCTCGCCAGTCGCGATGTGGTCAGTCGCGCCATCGCCATCGAGGTGCGGGAAGGACGCGGCTGTGGTCCGGACAAGGACCATGTGCTGCTCAAGGTGAACCATCTGGACCCGGAGGTGATCAAGTCACGCTTGCCGGGCATCCGCGACCTGGCCATGCGCTTTGCCCATGTGGATCCCATCAACGAACCCATTCCGGTCTATCCCACGGCCCACTACACCATGGGCGGCATACCGTCCAACCGCTTCGGCCAGGTAGTGGCCCCGATCCATCATGGACCGGAGGAGGCGGTGCCGGGCTTGTATGCGGTGGGTGAATGCGCCTGTGTCTCCGTGCATGGCGCCAACCGCCTCGGAGGTAACTCCCTGCTGGACATCGTGGTGTTTGGACGGGCCGCCGGGGAGCACATGCTCGGCTATCTTGCGGAGAACCCCTATCACCGTCCCCTGGATCTAGCGTCGGTGGAGCGGGCCCTGGCACGCCTGCGGCGCTGGGATCAGCCGGGAGACGGGGAGTCTGTGGCGGCCTTGGGCAGTGAATTGCGCCGGACCATGGAGGAATACTGCGGCGTCTTTCGTACCCAGGAGGTCCTCGACCAGGGGGTGGGCAAGCTTGTAGCCCTGGAGGCACGCCTTTCGGCGGCGCGCCTCAAAGACCACAGCAAGGTCTTCAACACCGCGCGCATCGAGGCCCTGGAGCTGGAAAATCTCATGGAGATCGCCCTGGCCACGGTGGTGTCCGCCGCCGCCCGGCACGAAAGCCGCGGCGCCCACAGCCGCGTCGATTTCCCCGAGCGGGACGACCTGGTCTGGCTCAAACACAGTCTGTTTTACAAAAGCGAACGCCGGCTCGACTACAAACCGGTGCGCATGAAGCCGCTGACGGTGGATTCGTTTCCACCGAAGAAGCGGGTTTACTGAAGTGCCACCCGTCCACGTCCACCCGCGAGGCGCACATGCAATTTTCCATCTATCGCTATAACCCGGAGACCGACGCCCGCCCGCGCATGCAGGCGTGCGAGCTCGCCGACAACAGCGGCGCGGTCATGTTGCTGGATGCGCTGCTGCTGCTGAAGCGCCAGGACGACAGCCTCAGCTTTCGCAGCTCCTGCCACGAGGGCGTGTGCGGTTCCGATGGCATGAACATTAATGGCCGCAACGGCCTGGCCTGCATCACGCCCCTTAAAGAGTTATCCCAGCCGATTGCCCTGCGACCGTTGCCGTCATTGCCGGTGATCCGCGATCTGGTGGTGGACATGGCGCAGTTCTACACCCAGTACCGGGTGGTGAAGCCATGGTTGATCAACCGCGATCCCGAGCCGGAGATCGAACGACTACAGTCCCCGGAGGACCGGGCGCGCCTCGATGGCCTGTACGAGTGCATCCTGTGTGCCTGTTGCACGACGGCCTGTCCGTCCTTCTGGTGGAACCCGGATCGGTTTCTGGGGCCGGCGGCCCTGCTGCAGGCTTGGCGTTTCCTGGCGGACAGCCGTGACCAGGCCACCGGGGAGCGCCTGGACGATCTGGAGGACCCGTACCGGTTGTTTCGCTGCCATAGCATCATGAACTGCGTCGACGTGTGCCCCAAGGGACTCAATCCCACCCTGGCCATCGGCCACATCAAGCAGCTGCTGGTGAAACGTGTTTTATGACACCGTCCCCTGATCTCGGGCGGTTGCGCTGGCAATGCCGGCGCGGAACCCTGGAGTTGGATCTGGCGCTGAGTCAGTTTCTCGACCAGGGCTATGTGGGTTTGTCCGTACCGCAGCGCGCGGCCTTCGAGCGCCTGCTGCGTGAGTCGGACGAAACCCTGCGGGCATGGATCTTCGGGCACCAGACTGTGCCCGATAGGGAGCTTAGTGAAATTGTTAAGAAAATATGATAACTCTCTGATTATAGACATAAAACATTCATTTTTTTTAGGGTCTGTGTTTGTCTTTTCAGGAGCGGGCGCCGTGTTAACGGTGACGCACTTATCGCTGCCTTACGGCATCGACTGGGGGTTGGCTGGCGCGGTCCTCATCAGCGTGGTCCGGCTGATATGCCTGCACGTCTTGGGTTGCGCGCGTCACGCCATAGGTCGAATCAAGTTGGAGTCCTCGGGCGCCTGCGCCGCTGCGCAAGACGCCACTCACCCTTGGCAGGATAGTCGCGTGATCGGGTGGTATGTCCAACCGTGGCTGGTGATCCTGCGGCTGCAAGCTACCGACACGGGGCGCCATCGGGATGTGCTAGTCGCGTGGGATGCCTTGCCGGAGGATCTGTTTCGCGAATTGCGTGTGCGGGCGAATGGGCTGCGCAGCACCGCGGATGCCTGAGCGCGCGGTCGCTCCAACGAAACTCACCTTGCGGATTAATGCAGTTGTAGGGTGGGCATCGCCCACCAGCGCAGGCAATCGACGCCCCATGTGGTGGGCGATGCACTGGAAACTGCTCCTGCGTTTGCCCCAAGGGGCCTGGCGCCAGTACTTCCGCCATCTCGGCGCCGGTTCCCGACAGCGCTCTACCTCGCCCATCCCTGGGCTCGCCTGGCGGTCGCCCACCCTACAAACCCAGGCGAACATTTTTTTGCGTTGGTGGTCGGGGAGCCATGGCGCAGCCGTGCTCACTCCGGGCGCTGC
>JAYUBZ010000032.1:0-5837 GCA_043740595.1 Gammaproteobacteria bacterium | reverse complement strand
CCACGCCAGATTCGAGCCGCTGAAACCGGACCCGTTCAGTGTCACTACCGTACCCACCGGACCGGAGCTGGGTGAAAAATTCATGATGCCCTGCTGCTGGTAAGCTGCCGTAATGATTGGCGGCGCAACCACTGGTGGCGGCGTTATACCGGTCGCGGACGAACTGAGCGCTGCTCGTATCCCCTCTAAAAATACTTGCGCAACCTTGGCATGTGCCACTTCCGTTGGATGAATACCGTCGTATAAGTCCGCGGTGGTCAATACCGCATTGACGTCGACGAAACGCACCCGTTGGCCCGCTGCCACTCGCGCATCCACATTCTTGCGAATAACGGCATTAAGCTGCTGAGTCAGCACCGCGCGATCGACATTGTTCGGTTGAATGATCGCCGATGTTTGCGGCGGAATAGACGCCACGAAAATCCAGGCATTGGGTCGCGCTGCCCGGAGCTGGTCGATCAATGCGTCATGACGAGTCCCCATTTGATCCGCATTTTCAGCCGTCCACCAGGCGGTATCGTTGGTGCCGATCATGAGTAGAATGATGTTGGGCTGTGTAGAGGCTATCCAAGTATTAACATTGGCTGCGATATCGCCAATGGTGAACCCGGGATGCCCCTCATGATCTTTATCGGAAACGCGCGTGTATTGGTCAACCTGCGTACCCACGTAACTGACGCCACAGTTGTTTTGCACAAGACCGGAGTAAAGATTATTACGATATCCACCGTTCACGCCGAGGGTGATCGAATCGCCCAGTGGCATGATGTTCGCACAGCTTTGAAGCGGCGCGCCGCCAGCGGCTGGGACGGGCGCAGTGGTAGTGGTAGTTACAGTGGCAGGCGGTGTTGTCCGGTTAACGAGTACAACATTATCAATATAGAAAGTCAGATTCGACATGCTGTTATTTTGAAATACGATCTTTCGGAATGGAACGCCTTTTGGATTCATGACCGAGAGTGGAATCTCGACGTGATACCAGGCGCCCGGCGCAAAAGACGCCACGTAATTCGAAATTTTCGCTGAAAGACCCCAACCGAGATCCAGGCTCGTCTCAAGTGAACTCATGGCGGTGCCCACGACGGGACCCGCGGACACGTCGAAACTCAGGTGGGTATAAAGATTGGCGGGTTGGTCGACCCACGTCCAATTGGCATTGCGGCTGTCCAAGCTGATGCCGCCCCATATAGCGGCGTCCACCTTGATGGCGCCAGTCCCGGACTTCACCACTTGATTCTGGATCGTGGAGGTCGACGTCCATCCGGAAAGTGCCCAGAGAGAGGTCACGCTATCATTGAAAATGGCTTGCGATGCAACGGGGGTTGACGCCGGTGTCACCGGCGCCGGGACAGCGGCGGCGGATGTACCCCAGAGCTTCTGCACCAACGCCATTTTGTCCTGACGCACGTTCAAAGTGTCATCGAGGATGCCGCCGGTATCGCTGCTATTGGGGGTGTAACACCAGTAAAAACTGTTGCGCATATTTTTGCTTAGAAGATACTGCACAAAGGCGTTCTGCCAGGTGACGTCTTGCTGTCCGCCGGTTCCCTGCCCGTACTTACCTCCCCACTCACCAATAACCACGGCATGGGTCTGGCTGAACTGGCCAAACAGCACGTCCCAGTTTGCCGCCAGGTTGCCCGGAAAAGTGGAAGCGCTGAAGGTAGACTTCATGTATACGTCCGGACCATAGGTATGCGGGGTCAGGACCAACTTGTTGCTCGGAATGTTAAGGGGTTGGTAGGCTTGCGGCTGAAAATCTTCCGCCCAGTTCATCGGCGTGTTCGAGCTCTCAACACCGTCATAGTTACCGTTGATGCCCTGGACAAAGATCAGCAGATTGGGGTTGGCCGCCAATACCGCCGACGAGGCGAGTTCCGCCGCGGCTTTCCAGTAGTAAATCGGGTTAGTGACGTTCGGGTCGCCCGTGCTCCAACGCACTGTGCCATTGGGCTCGTTAAAGAGGTCGATGGCGAAGAAGTGAGCCAGATGGGCATAACGCTGGGCGACAAACGCGAGGTCGCGCGTCCAGTTTTCCTTGGTGTACGCCTGTTTGTTATAGATAAGGTTGAAATCGGCCGGGTTGGACACAAACCACGTCGGGTACTGTCGCTGCATCGACACGCTGTGATAATCGAGCAGTATGTACATGCCCTGACGATCCGCCTCCGCCATCCACAGGTCGAGGACTTGCAATGGGGTCTTGCCGATCAATTCCGGATTGAGATTGGCATCAATATAGCTCAGCTGATTGACAGGCGTAGTGTTGTAAAGCGTATCGGGTACAAACGGTACGCGGATGGCATTAAACCCGAGGCTCTTTATCTGAGCAATTTGTTGCTTCCAACCCATCGCCCACAGGTATTGGGGCTGGAGGATCGTGGCGTTGAAGCCATAATGACTGACACCACGGATCTGGATTTCCTGGCCACCCGGATCGTAGATCCTTCCCGCCTGGGTGAAGTAGCCGGCCGCCATGGCATTCTCAGCAGTTGCGACAATAAGCAGTACAGCGACTGCGAGCGCCCGGCATGTCCGATAAATAAAGCCCTTATCCATTAGAATTCCTCTTTGATCACTGGTTACCGCTAGCTGTCACGGTTCCTTAGCCTATACTCAGCCTTTTGGGGCCATAACACGCGCACCGGTTTTTGCTACTTAATCTCTTGTCTGTACGGTGGCCCACTTACGAGTCACAAACATAGCACTTGGTTCGTTGGTTATGCGCCTGGGCACGCTCGAAGGGGCATTAGAACTGATATGCGGATACGCGATCACGCTGGCAGGGATTTTCTTAGGATTCGTCGATGCATAGTGACACTGGAAGTTGTCGCGCACGAGAAAAAGGTCCGGCGCAGCGCACGGGCCTTTCAAAGTTTCACACAAGCTTATAGTACCGGCTCGCCGTCATTTAAGTAGAAACAACACGACGAACGGCTCAATCGAAACTTACCCCCGCCACCTATGTTATGTGCGGTAGAGTTATTTATCATGATGTTTTCGTAATGCCCCAGACAACTCTCCCCTCACCCTATGCCCATCGGGGCGCAGAAAAATCATCTGCGCCCGTTCGGCGGGGGGAAGCCCCAACCCGGACCTTTTCCTGTTTCCCCCTCCCCGCACGCGCGGAGAGGGAATGGGGCCCCTCTCCCGCCGGGGCGGGCAAAAAGGTTGGGGTGGGGATGGACGTTAAGGGATCGGTGCTCGGTTATCGTCAAGCATTAACGTAAAACTCAAAAATAGTGAAAGATGACATTGAGGATGGTCAGGGGTGTCTCACGGCTCCCGTGAGTGACTTCCCGCGAGAGCAGACCCTGGTTGTTAGCAGGCCTTGAAGGAATCGCGGCATAGTACTGGCGGCGACGCACGAGCCAGGTCTTGAGTCTGGTAAACGTGGCCTCTCGTACCAGCGCGGCACAACCAGAATGAGCATGCCCGCAATAAGCGAAATTAACGGGGTAATGCTTAAAGTCATGTCCATGTTGGCGGCCGTTTGGCTTGTATTGGCCACACGCCAAACAACCACTATCGACCTCGCCCGCCTGCGCAAGCCTGCCTGCGCGGCGTGTCAGAACTTGAACTCGAGACCACCCATGAGGGTGTTGAGGTGGGTGGACGACACGTCATAACGTTCCGCCTCGATGCGGAAGGCGAGGTGTTCGTTGAAGCCATACTTGAAACCGACGCCGTAGAACGGATCATTGCCACTGCTGGCGCCTAATATGCCGCCCAAAATCGACTTCGAACTCCACCAGAACTGCCCGGCCTTTACAAAGGCCGATGACCGGGGACCCACCGGCATTAACAGCAGCGCCGCCAGGCCCTTGCCGTCCGCGCTGAACCGGTCACCGCCGTTGTTGGTGTTGTTGAAATCGTTCCACGAGCCTTCGAGGGCGAACCACGGGTTGAACTGTGCGCCAATGGCTGCCTTCAGGACATGGTCATTTTTATCAAGATTGCTTTTCTTGATGCTGTAGGCGCCCCACGAACCGCCAATATACAACCCCGGGGTTTGCGCCTGGGCGGCGGTCAAGGGACCGAGCAGCAGCGCGGCCGAGATACCAATGAGGGAACTGAGTTTGTTGATGCGCATGCCGGATGCTCCTTGTCCAGTTGAGGGGGTCAGTGAGGGTCAGCGTAGCAGCGCTTCTGCTGGTTTTCTGTTTCCTGGCACACATAAACGCGAAGTGATCCGGCACAGGCCAAGTCACTCATCGATAGCCCTGCCGGCGATAAGCACACTCGTGGGACATTATCGACGGTGGCTTTGTGGACGCTATTGCAGAGATCGCACCTGGTGTTACCACCAGGGTTGATGCTAATGCTGGTACCATTAGATGCTAAACGTTACTTCTCGATCTTCGTAATCTTCGAGCCTTCGAGAGACAAGTCGCCGATCAGACCTTTCTCGCCGAATACGAAGCCAAGGATAGGCTTCTTCAGGGTCTGGGTGTCATAAGTACCGCTGGCACCGGTCGACACCACGGTAAAGCCGGCGTCAGCGCTGACACTCCACCCGTGACTCTTCGTGAATTGGTTGAGCGAAGCCTGCGTCATGAACATGATGATTTCGCTGCGCTCAGCGATGCCGAGAGTGAGTCCGATCGACCCGCTCCCGATGTTGTAGTAGCCGATAGTCTTGTCCTTCACCAGCAGCTCACCCTCACCGAATTCCCCGGCAACTCCGACACCGGCTTTCGTGATGCGCGGAAACACAAGCATCCCAGCTGCCTTCCCGGCGAGCTCTTTGTTCTTCGAGTTAAGCGCGTGGAACTGATTCAGGGCCTTGCCCACGTTGGCGTCGATTTCCGCCTTGCTATCGGCAAAGGACACAGCGCTCCCAACAAGACCAAGAAGCGTCAGAACACTCGCGGCCAGCAGTTTTTTCCATTTCATCATTGTCGTCTCCAGTTTCATTGAATCAAAGTAAAATCGCGGAACGAACCCGCGCCTTGTGCAAATAAGAGTCCTGGCTTGGACAGAAGAACTTAACTTCATCCAGGCCGTCACAAGATTTGTGATGCGCGCAAACACCCGTACCGCCGGTGGACCGAATCCACTCTTTACGTACGAGCATACAAGCGTCCGTTGGGAGCCGGATTTTTCAGTCCTTCTGAGTATGCACGCCCACGATGCATGGAACCACTTCACGCGCCGCGGCGTCGGTACGCTGGCGCACGGAACGGCACAGGGCAATAAAGGGGGACTGGTTGAGGTATGTCGATATAACGGACATCGGGGAGTTATATAACGCACGGAGAGGAGTGATCTTACCCCGATTCTCCGGACACCCCATTAAGCCGTTTAGCATTAAGCCGCTCGACGTGCCTCGAACGTTTCGGGCGACAGATACCTAAGTCGCGAGTGCAGGCGACGCCGATTGTAATAGACTTCGATGTAATCGAACACCTGTGCCTTGGCCATGTCCCGCGTTATGAAGCGTTCACCGTGGATAGCTTCGACCTTGAGACTGTGGTTCCAGGACTCCATGGCCGCGTTGTGCCCAAAGCACTTCGTGGGGCAGGCTCTCGTAGCAGTCGCCTTTTTTGCTCATGCTGCACAGCAGCCGATGGTCCTGCAGGAGGCGCTGATAATCAGCCGAACAGTACTGGCTGCCGCGGTCGGAGTGGACGATGACACCGGTCGGTTTCTTCCGTCGCCAGAGCGCCATGGTGAGCGCCTCACACACGAGGCCCGCCGTCATGCGTTCGGCCATGGCCCAACCCACCACGAGGCGGGAATAGAGGTCCAGCACGACGGCGAGATAGAGCCAGCCTTCGTCGGTCCAGATATAGGTGATGTCGCTGACCCATTTCTGGTTCGGAACGTCGGCGGTG
>JAYUBZ010000031.1:0-3203 GCA_043740595.1 Gammaproteobacteria bacterium | reverse complement strand
CAGGCAGGCGATACCCAACGACATATCCTCCAAACGTCCCGCCGCATTCAGGCGTGGCGCCAGCATGAAGCCGAGGTCCGTGGCCACCAGCCGGCCCGGTGCCCGCCCCGCCACCTGCAACAGCGCGCGCAGACCGGCGCAGCATTGGCCCTGGTTGATGCGACCCAGTCCCTGGGCCACCAGGATGCGATTGCTGTGGTCCAGGGGGACCACGTCCGCCACCGTGCCCAGGGCCACCAGGTCCAGCAGTTGGGCCAGATTGGGTTCAGGCAGATGCGGTTGCTCGAACCAGCCGATGTCACGCAGACGCGCGCGCAACGCCAGCATCACGTAAAAGATCACGCCCACGCCCGCCAGATGCTTGCTCGGAAACGTGTCGTCCGGCTGATTGGGATTGACGATGGCATCGGCCTCCGGCAACACGCTCCCCGGCAGATGGTGGTCCGTCACCAGGACCTGGATGCCCAAGGCGCGCGCCGCCGCCACCCCGTCCACGCTGGAGATGCCGTTGTCCACGGTGACAATGAGATCCGGTTGCTGTTCAGCCGCGACCTGGACGATCTCTGGTGTCAATCCATAGCCGTATTCAAACCGGTTCGGCACCACATAACTTACCTTGGCCGCTCCCAGCAGGCGCAGCGCGCGCACCGCCAGCGCACAACTGGTGGCGCCATCGGCATCGAAGTCGGCGACGATGAGTATATGTTTGCCCTGTTCGAGCATACTCACCAGCAAGGAGATCGCCGCCTCCATGCCCTTCAGGCGCGCTGGGGGGTCGAGGTGGTCGAGGGTGTTTTGCAGCGCCGACGCCGAGACCAGATGGCGCGCGGCGTACAGGCGCGCCAGTACCGGGTGCAACTCCGCGGGAAAATCCGCCACCGCGGGGGCGGCCGGACGACGTACGATTAATGTCGGCTCGGTGTGCATGTCGGCCCGGTCATTGGTAGTGTCGCAGGTCACGACGCCGACGCCACCAGCGTCCCAGTCCCTGGCGGGTGAGGTGAAAACGCTGTCCACGTTCACTATACAACGTGACGCTGTCCAGGTTGCCGGATTTGACCGCCGCCACCAAGGGGGCGATCCATTCTTGTTCCAAGCGCATCAAAAATTCCGGCCATCGATCCGTCTCCGCGACCCTCGCCAACCCTGTCTCCGAGTCCAGCACGAGCAGGTGACGGCCAGCCGTCGCTAACGCCAGCCAAGCGTCGGCGCCCTTGGGCAGAGCGCTGTGGCTGAGCCCGGCTACTATCGCCAGGCCCCGACTCAGGACCTCGTCACTCCACAGATGAGCCCATATCACCGGTGGGACCACGGGACATTGTCCGCCACCCCAGAACCAGAGACTGTTGATGGGCGCTTGCCCACGGGACTCCCGCTCCACATTCACCCCGGCGGTGTGCAATAAAATTTGTATCTCGTTCATGGCCACATGCCAGGCCTTGGCGTCTTTTCCTGTCGGCAAATAAGGATGGATATCGCGACCCTTCACCCGCGCCAGGGGGGTGGTTTGCAGGGTGGACGGCATGGCAGGGCGCAAATACCAGCGGTGCGCCACCGGGGCCTCCAGATGCCAGCCGTCGTCGGCAAACACTTGCAGTATTTCATCCACCAGGGCACGGGCCTGTTCCAGCGTCAGCCCCAGGTCTGCAGCAGGCTGCAGCAGGAGTCCACCGCCCTGGGGCAGCAGGCTCACCGGATCGGCACGCAACCACCAGGCATCGTCCGCCTCGCCGCCATCCGCCATCCGCGTGATCGCCGCCACCGGCAGGTCGGCACCCGCCGGTGCTGACATGTCGAACAGGCGGAAGAGTGACGTCTCCAACGGCGCATTGTCCGCCGCTGTGTCAGGAAAAGGTTCAGCCCGATCGGCCCGGGCCAGCAGGGTTTCCAATGCCGGTGCCACGCCCAACGCAGGGTGGGCGATGTACTGGAAACCGCTCCTGCGTTTCCAGTACTTCCGCCATCCCTGGCGGTCGCCCACCCTGCGTACGGGGTTGTCATCATCCGCCATGGACGCCTGCGCATCGCCGGCGGATTCCCGCAGCGCACCCAGCAAACCAGGTATTAATAGACTGAAATGACGCTCTGACGACACATTCACGGCCTTGACCAGGGCACAGGCTACTGGGAAATACTGCCTGTATCGGATAATCGCGGGAACTATACGCTAATATATTATTCAACTGTAGAGTGAATTCATCCGTCTTCGGAGTAAGGTCATGCACCCGACGCCCCGCTCACCGATTCGACATTACTCCCTAACACTGCTGGGCTTGTTGCTATGCCTGCCAGGCGCGGCGATGGCCGCTGAATCCACCGAGGAGGCACAGCGCGCCACCCCTTTCGACATCCCCGCCTGGTTCAAGACATCCTTCCTGGACCTTAAGGAAGACGTGGCCCAGGCCGCGGCCGGCAACAAGCGCCTGCTGTTATACATCGGCCAGGAAGGCTGCCCTTACTGCCGCGAGCTCATGCAAAATAATTTTTCCCAGAAACCCATCGTTGACTACGCGCGCAAACACTTCGATGTACTGGCGATCAACCTGTGGGGCGACGCGGAGGTGACGGACTTCGCCGGCCAGCACCTGCCGGAAAAAGAATTCGCCAAGCAGCTCAAGGTGCAGTTCACGCCCACTCTGCTATTTTTTGACGAACAGGGGAATGTCGTCTTGCGTCTCAACGGCTATCTGCCTCCGCATCAATTCACGGCAGCATTGCAGTTTGTCGCCGGCCACAAGGAAAAGGCCACCAGCTTCCGTGAGTATTATGCCAGCCTCTCGCCCGCACCTGCCTCCGGCGCGCTGCATCGGGCGCCCTATCTGCTACAACCACCCTACAAACTGACACGCACCCCCACGAGCAAACCGTTGTTGGTGCTGTTTGAACAAAAAGTCTGCGGTGAGTGCGATATCTTGCACCAGGACATCCTCGCGCAGGACACCAGTCGCGCACTGCTGGATAAACTCGACGTGGTGCTGCTGGATATGTGGAGCGCTACGCCGGTGATCACGCCGGATGGAAAAAACCGCACGGCCTCCGCCTGGGCGCGGGACCTGGGTCTGGTCTACGCACCGGGCGCGGTGCTGTTCGGCCCGGACGGCAAGGAGATTATCCGCATCGAAGGCATGCTCAAGACCTTCCACGTGCAATCGGTGCTGGACTATGCGGCCTCCGGCGCCTACCTGCGGCAACCGGAGTTTCAA
>JAYUBZ010000030.1:0-9065 GCA_043740595.1 Gammaproteobacteria bacterium | reverse complement strand
CAGGATGGGTAACGCTATCAGTGACAGGGGCATCGTCGGTTAGGCCTGTCATCCGAGCGGGATTTTGCCATACTTCCGGGGGGCGGGACCATCGTTAATCGGTTTCGCGCACGGCACATGCCACCGGCAGGATTGCGCGGAAACATCCATTTTACGATAATCCGTCGCCACGGAGCGGGGACGCGCGCACTTATAGGGAAATTCAGGCGGCGCCATGGCGTCTGGCGCCGGCGTTTTGGCGTCCACGGGGGCGTGATGAGTGTTTTGGTCGGCCATCATCACGATCGTTCTAATAACCAAATGACCGCTAACACGGCACAACCTGCTTGAAGGAAATACCGCATGACCGAACATTGTGATGTCCTGGTAATCGGCGGTGGGCCCGCCGGCTCCACGCTGTCCGCTTTCCTCTCCCAGAAAGGCCGCAAGGTGGTGTTGCTGGAGAAGGCGCGGCACCCGCGCTTCCACATCGGCGAATCCCTGCTGCCCCTTAACATGCCGCTATTCGAACGTCTTGGCGTGCGCGAGCAGGTGGAACAGATCGGCATGCTGAAGCCCGGCGCCGAATTCAACGACGTTGGCTACGAGCCTGCGGTCTACTACTTCAGCAAGGCCATGGACAAGTCCTTCCCCGTGGCCTACGAAGTGCGCCGCTCGGAATTCGACCACCTGCTGCTCAAGAACAGCGCCGCCAAGGGCACGGATGTGCGCGAGGCCGTGCACGTGCGCGACGTGGAGTTGCGCGACGGGCAACCCGTGCAGGTGACCGCGGAAGACGAAAACGGCCAGGCTTTGAAGTTCGAGGCGCGCTTCCTGGTGGACGCGTCCGGCCGCGATACCTTCCTCGCCAACCGGCTGAAGATCAAACAGCGCAACCCGCAACACAACAGCTCGGCCATCTTCGGCCATTTTGAAGGCGCGCAGCGCCGCACCGGCACGGACGCGGGCAATATCAGCGTGTACTGGTTCGAGCACGGCTGGTACTGGTTCATCCCGCTGAAGGACGGCGCCACCAGCGTCGGGGCGGTGTGCTGGCCGTACTACCTCAAGGGCCGGAAAAAGAGCGTGGACGAATTCTACCTGGACACCATCAAGCTGAACCCGCTGCTGGCGGAGCGGTTAAAGAATGCCCGTCTCATGGCGCCGGCCATGGCCACGGGCAACTTCTCCTACCAGGCGGAGCGCATGGGTGGCGGCAACTACCTCATCATCGGCGATGCCTACGCCTTTATCGACCCGGTGTTTTCCAGCGGTGTGTTCCTCGCCATGAACGGCGCGGAACTCGGCGCCGAATTGGTGGACGCAGCCCTGAACCAAGGCGGACTCAGCCCCGCCGCCCTGCGACAATACGAAAAAACCCTGCGCGGCGGCCTCAAGACCTTCTCCTGGTTTATCTACCGCATCACCACACCGGCGCTGCGCAAGATGTTCATGTCGCCGCGCAACTGGTTCCGCATGGAAGAGGCCATCCTGTCGCTGCTGGCGGCGGACATCTTCCGCAGCACACCCCTGCGCCGGCCGTTGTTTATCTTCAAAATGATTTACTACGTCTCATCCATCCTCAACTGGCGCGAAAGCCTGGCCTCGCGGCGTCAACGCCGGCAGGCGTGGGCAAGCCGGTTGGAATACACCTGGAAGAGCGGGGAGCAGTGTGCGGGCAGGGGTTGTTGCCTCCCTTTGAACGTCGTGCATAACGCTGACCATCGTGAGCTTCGTAGGTTGGGTTTACCCTAAAGGGCACGAGAGCCCGAAGGGCGTAACCCAACAAAACTTAAGCCTACGCGGCGGAAGCACCCATGCTGCCCCACCCTGTCCGCGAAAAGATGTCGGGTTACGCTGCGCTCTTGTCCCCGCACGGGGGAACCCGATCTACAAGACTGGATGTAGGGTGGGCATCGCCCACCAGCGGTGGTCATCGAAGCCGCGCCTGGTGGGCGATGCCCACCCTACATACCGGGCGTTATATAGATCACTATGATTAGGATCAACCGCGGGCGCGGGCAATGCCCTCGATCTCCAGCAATAGTTCAGAGCGACAGACGTCCGCCTGCAAAGTCAACCGCGCCACGCGCGGGTCGATCACCTTATCCAGGCTGCGCTGCACCAGTGCCAGATGCCGCGGATCGCGGATATAAATCTTCAGCTGCCGCAGGCTGTCCAGGCCGGCAAAAGCGACGCCCTCCTCGCGCTCGGTGCTGTCGATCAAGACACGCAGATTGTTCAATGTCTCGTCCACTTGTAATTGCACATCGCCGGGATGCAACGACTGGTGCCCGACGATGCTGGCGGTACCGGAAATATAAAGACAGTAATCCTCGCCCCAGCGCTTGAGCGTGGCGCGCGCAAAGGACGGGCTCTTCGGTCCGTATTGCGGCGGATAGTGATAGGCGCTGATCTGCCGCGGATTCTCGCGATGCCGGCCCGCTTCCCGTGCCGCGATAAAATAGAGGGTCAAACCGCCGCCCTGGCTGCCGACGGCGCTGGCGGAAGGCAGCTTGCGGTCGAATTCACCGTAGTAGCGTTCCAGCGCCTCGAAGCGGCCGCGACAGAAACACTGGTAGCGGTCGAGGCCCCCGGCATCCCGCGTGATCCCGGGAAAATAGTTCCAGATGCGCAACAGGTGGGGGAACCCCTCGCGTTCGATGAGGGTGAGAATATCCTGGTAAGCGCGCCGCACCGTCGCCTCGATATCGCGTGCGTCGGTCGCGCTGTAGTTCAGGCTGCCGAAAAATATTTCGTCATTGCGCGCGAACTGGATTTCCCCGGAGTAGCCCAGAGTGACCGGGGCACGGCTGCTCCAGACCTCGATGAGTGGCACCGGTCCCAATTGCGCCATGTCGATCAGGGCATGCGGGTGATTGATGTCCTGCAACGCCCGCAGGGCAGTGCCAAAATGGATCTCGGCAAGCACCGTTGATGGATCGCGCTGCAGGCGCAGCTGCCACTCCGGCAAGGTCAGATAATCCACCGCCAGCGGCAGTGGCGTGACAGTGGCGGAAATCCTGCCGGACGGGGATTTCTTCACGCATCCCCCCGGCACAGGGGCGGATGGTAAATGAATTGCACGCTGTTGCCGTCCGGGTCGAGGCAATAAAAACTCCGCGCGCCGTCGCGATGGGTACGCGGCTCCTTGACCAGGGTCACCCCGTTGGACTTTAAAAAATTAAACCAGCTGTCCACCGCATCCATCCTGCCGATGATAAAACCGATATGATCCAGACGCTGTGCGGAGGCGGCGGCAAATGCGCCTGCCGCGCGATGCAGGGCGAGATTGTCATTGCCGCTGGTGAGATAGACATTGTCCGCATCCGGGCGCCACTCCACGCGCATGCCCAGTAGCTGGGTATAAAATTGCTCGCACGCCTCCAGGTCCCGCACCTGCAAGGCCACGTGCCGCAGTCCGCTGGTGGGCTCAGGTCGTTGCATCGACCACACTCTGCAATAGATCGCGCTTCACCGCCGACCACATAGACTCGCCGTACAAACGCCGCACCACCCGTGGCAGCGCCACCGAGCCCTGGGACAGCAACTGGTCATGGAACTGTTTCAAATTGAACCCCGGCCGGTTGTTGCGCACGCGCTCGCGCAATGCGTTGATAATAGACCAGCCCGTGGCATAACTCAGCGGTACCGTGGGCGCGCGGGTGTACCACGCCAGGTCGGCCAGGGCCTGGCTGCGGGGAAATCCTAACCGGCTCACCATCAGGTCGGCGGCGGCCTCCAGCGTCAATCCACGCGTGTGGATATCCACGTCGATGATGATGCGCAGTGCCCGCCATAAGCGGTCGCGCAGCAATATGAAGCGGCTTTCCGGACGTGCCAGGAAGCCGTGTTCGTGCATCAACTGTTCGCAGTACAGGGCCCAGCCTTCGTATAAGGTGGCCGAGGGATTCAGCAGACGCGGCAGGCTGCGGGACGTCGGGCTTTGATTGGCCGTGACAAACTGCAGATGATGACCGGGCCAGGCCTCGTGCGCGCAGGTGTGCATGACACCGGTATGATTGTGCTCGGCCAACTGCTCCGGATCGATCGGCGGCGTGACGTAATAATAGCCCTGCTGTTCGGGGTCGTTGGGCGCAGGCTCGTTATAGGCGGCAAAGGGAATCTGGTGGCGCAGGAATACCGGCGTCTCCATCACCTCCAGACGCGTGGCCAGCGGCACGCTGACCAGGTCGTGGCTTAGCACAAACGCATGCGCCGCCTGCATCTGCGTACGGTAAACCTCCAGCAGGTTTTCCCGCGACGGATGTTTGGCGTTGAGGCGCCGCGTCAACGCGGCCACGTCGTCCCCGCCACCCAGGGCACGACACTCCTCCAACAGCGCCAACCGGGTCTCTTCGTACAGGCGCACACCCAGGGCGCGCACCTCGTCGACATCAATATCGAGAAAATGCCGGCGACGCAACAGGTGCTCGAAATATATCCTGCCGCAGGCGAAATCGCCCATGGCCTGCGGGGCGATCTCGGTCTCGATGAAATCCGCATACCCGGTCAACGCCTGCGCCGCCTGGCGCAGCACCTGCTCAAATCCGGAAAGGTGTTGATGGTTCGCCTGGACCTTGGGGTGTTGCGGCAGCTCCAGCACAAACAGCGCGCCGGCACGTGCACTGTGCGCCGCCAGCTCCACCCACAAACTAGGAATGCAACTCGCCGCCGCGGTCAGATAGGCGCGCGCCCCCTGCAGGTGCATAGGCACCGCACTCACCCTGGCGACCAAATTAGCGGAAAAATCCGCCACCGGGCGCATCAACAGTTGATGGATAGCGTTGATCGGCAGGTAGCGACTGGGGTCCGGGCGCTGCGTCTCGCCATCCAACAGATGTTCATTTTCCAGCCGTGCCGCGTTGTACAGAATATCCAGGTCGATCTGCTGATCGACGCTCAGGCCATAATGCGCAAGCTCCTCCAGCCCCACCATCAATTCGTCATTCAGGCACACCAGCGCGCCGCGCTCGTCCTCGGTATAAGGCGTGAGCAGATGCGCATAGCCCGCCACACCCACGTCGACGGCGGCCTCTGGATGAAAACGAAACCACACCCGGTAGTAGCTGCTCATCACTTCTTCGAAGCGGGTGCGGTTGGGAACGAACTCCTGGGTCATGGCGCCTCGATGATATCGAAATCGTGGGTGATGACCGCTGTCTTGCCCAGCATGATGGAGGCGGAACAATATTTTTCCGCCGACAGTTTGATGGCGCGTTCCACCTGCGCCGGACTCAACCGCCGACCGTGGATGACGAAATGAATGTGGATGCGCGTAAACACCTTGGGGTCCTCAGGCGCCCGTTCGGCATCGATCTGCGCCTCACAATCGGTGATATCCTGGCGGCCCTTGCGCAGGATGTGCACCACATCGAACGCCGTGCACCCGCCCATGCCCATGAGCACCGTCTCCATCGGCCGCGGCCCGAGATTCCTGCCGCCATGATCCGGCGGGCCGTCCATGATGAGCGTGTGACCCGATTCCGAAAGCGCGCTGAAGCTAGCGTCGCCGGTCCATTTGACTGTTGTCTTCATTGCACCTCCCCACCCTATCTATGCCCGCGTCGTCCGACGCGGAATGTTCATGCAAACAACTCCTGCAGCTTCTCCCCCGGGACCTCGGCCTTCATGCAGGCCTCCCCCACCAGAAACGCATGCACCCCGTGCGCACGCATGCGCGCCACATCCGCGGGTGTATGAATACCGCTCTCCGTCACCACGATGCGGTCAGCCGGTATCTGCGCCAGCAGGTCGAGAGTGGTATCGAGACGGGTCTCGAAGGTGCGCAGGTTGCGATTGTTGACGCCGATGAGCGACGTATTCAACCTCAGCGCCCGCGCCAACTCGCCGGCGTCGTGCACCTCCACCAGTATATCCATACCGAGGTCCTGAGCGAGCAGCGTCAGGTCGTGCAGCTGCGCATCGCTCAAGGCTGCCACGATGAGCAGGATGCAATCGGCCCCCAGCACCCGCGCTTCGTAGACCTGGTAAGGATCGAGCATGAAATCCTTGCGCAACACCGGCAGACCGCAGGCGTCCCGCGCCTGCTGTAGATATTCGTCGGCGCCTTGAAAAAAATCCACATCCGTCAGCACCGACAGACACGTAGCGCCACCGCGTTCATAGGAAGCGGCGATCTCCGCCGGACGAAAGTCAGCACGCAACAGGCCCTTGCTGGGCGATGCCTTTTTAATCTCCGCGATGACCGCCGCGCGACCGGTCTTGAGGCGACACGCCAGCGCGTCGGCAAAACCGCGCACCACGGGTGCGCCAGGCAGGCAGTCCCGCAATGTCTGCACGCTGACCTGCGCCCGTCGCGCGGCTACCTCCTGCGCCTTGCGCGCGAGTATCTTGCCTAAGATGTCACTCATGTGCCGGTCTCGTTCACCAGTTTCGCGCTGAGCGCCACCAAGGCTTGCAGTTTTGTACGCGCAGCGCCACTGGCCACCACCTGAGCCGCGGTCACCACACCGGCTTCCAAGGTGGCGGCCAGGCCAGCGACATAAATGGCCGCCCCGGCGTTGAGCAGGACGATGTCCCGCGCCGGGCCTGGAGTATTGTCCAGCACCTGGTGCACCATGGCGAGACTGTCCTGCGCACTGTCCACGGACAACGCGGCGACATCACCGCGCTTAAATCCAAACTGTTCCGGCGCGATGCGATAGCAACGCACCTGGCCATTTTTAAGCTCCGCTACGTGAGTGTCCGAGCCGATGCTGATCTCATCCAGACCATCCTCGGCATGCACCACCAGCACATGCCGGCTGCCGAGACGCGCCAACACCCGGGCCAGGGGCTCCAGCCAGTGCCGGTCGAACACCCCCAGCACCTGGCTCGGCGCGCCCGCGGGATTGGTCAGCGGCCCGAGCAGATTGAAAAGGGTGCGCACCCCCATTTCGCGCCGCGGCCCGATGGCGTGTTTCATGGCGCCGTGGTGTTTGGGCGCAAACATAAAACCGATGCCGATCTCCTCGACGCAGCGCGCCACCTGCTCCGGGCTCAGGTCGAGACTGACCCCGGCGGCCTCCAACACATCGGCGCTGCCGGATTTGCTCGATACCGAGCGGTTGCCGTGTTTCGCCACCTTGCCACCGGCGGCGGCCACCACGAAGGCGCTGGTGGTGGATATATTAAAGGTATGGGTGCCGTCTCCGCCGGTGCCGCAGGTGTCCACCAAGTGCGTGCTATCCGCGATGGTCACGCGGGTCGCCAGCTCGCGCATGACGCGGGCGGCGGCGCTGATCTCCTCCACCGTCTCGCCCTTCATGCGCAGGCCGATGAGCAGGCCGCCGATCTGCGCCGGCGTGGCCGCGCCGGTCATGATGGTCTGCATCACGGAATACATTTCGTCCGACGTCAGATCGCGGCGCTCGATCACGGCGCGCAGGGCGGCGGGCATGTCCATTATCGGTTCCTCTTTAATAAGCGCTGTGGCGCGTGCTTTCTACAACTTATGTTTGCCATCAGAATTTTGCTACGCCCAAATCCCAGTATCCCTTCTCCCTTGGCCCCCTTCGGGGAGGCAAAACCCGCAGGTCGAAAGGACAGGATGAGGGGCAAAGGCCGCGGATTCCTCCTCACCCTAGCCCTCTCCCCGGTGGGGGGATGGTAGCAAGTGTAGGGTGGGCATCGCCCACCAGCAGTTGCTTCGACGGGCAGGGGTGGTGGGCAATGCCCACCCTACAAACCCTGTGCCCAGGTTATGCCTGTAGCAAACTATCGACATCACACCTTCATCTTCAAAAAATTCGCCAGCATCTCGTGGCCATACTGCGTCAGAATGGACTCGGGATGAAATTGTATGCCCTCCACGGCGAGCTCGCGGTGACGCACGCCCATGATCTCGTTGTCATCCTCGGACCAGGCACTCACCTCCAGGCAATCCGGCAAGGTCGCGCCTTCGATCACCAGGGAATGATAGCGTGTGGCCTCGAAGGGGGTTGGCAACCCGGCGAACACGCCTTTGCCATCGTGCCGGATCATGGACGTCTTGCCGTGCATCAATTTGCCCGCGCGCACGATGCGCCCGCCATAGGCCTGGCCGATGCTTTGATGCCCCAAGCACACACCGAGAATCGGAATGCGACCGCCCAGGTGTTCAATGATGTCCACGGACACACCGGCCTCGTTGGGCGTGCACGGTCCGGGTGAAATCACGATGCGCTGCGGGTTCAACTCCTGAACGCCGGCGACGGTGATCTGGTCATTGCGGTAGACGCGCACGTCTTCTTTGAGCTCGCCCAGGTACTGCACCAGGTTGTAGGTAAACGAATCGTAGTTGTCGATCATCAGCAGCATGTTAGCCCTCCCCCTGGCCGTCGAGACCGGCGGCCGCCAGGCTGGCGGCGCGGAACACCGCGCGCGCCTTGTTCATGGTTTCGTTCCACTCGCTGCGCGCCACGGAGTCCGCCACGATGCCGGCGCCCGCCTGGATGTAGAGTTCGCCGTTGGCGATGACCGCGGTGCGGATGGCGATGGCGGTGTCCATATTGCCGTTCCAGCCGATGTAACCCACGGCGCCGGAATAGACGCCGCGCTTGACCGGCTCCAGCTCGTCGATGATCTCCATGGCGCGCACCTTGGGCGCGCCGCTCACGGTGCCCGCGGGGAAGGTGGCGCGCAGCACGTCGATGGCGTCCATGCCGTCATTCAGCCGGCCGACCACATTGGACACGATGTGCATGACATGGGAATAGCGCTCCACCACCATTTTATCGGTGACGCGCACGCTGCCGATCCGGCAAACCCGACCGGCGTCATTTCTGCCCAGATCGATCAGCATAAGATGTTCCGCCAGCTCCTTGGGGTCGGCCAATAGATCCTTTTCCAACTGCTGGTCTTCCGCGGCATCGCGACCGCGCGGGCGCGTGCCGGCGATGGGACGCACCGTGACCTCGCCGTCTTCCAGGCGCACCAGAATTTCCGGGGACGAGCCCACCACGTGCAGATCGCCGAGGTTCATGAAGTACATATAAGGAGACGGATTGAGGGTGCGCAGGGCGCGATACAGATCCAGCGGCGGAAACTCGAACGGCAGGGACAGGCGCTGCGACAGCACCACCTGCATGATGTCGCCGGCGCGG
>JAYUBZ010000029.1:0-10783 GCA_043740595.1 Gammaproteobacteria bacterium | reverse complement strand
ATGAGCACGCGCGGATTCGACCACAGTTTCGCCTTCATGCGCGGCGTCGGCGATGCCTATCTCGACGCCTACCTGCCCATCGTGCAGCGCCGCCGGTATACGGAGTACGGTGAACGCGAACGCGACTTCCAGCTCTACCGGCGCGGGCGCTATGTGGAATTCAACCTGGTGTACGATCGCGGCACGTTGTTCGGCCTGCAATCCGGCGGGCGCACGGAATCCATCCTCATGTCCCTGCCGCCCCTGGTGAAGTGGCGTTACAACTGGCGCCCCGAACCGGGCAGCCCGGAGGCCAGGCTCTACAGCGATTTTCTGCGGCCACGGGAATGGCTCACGGAGTAAAGCGGGTGTAGCATCAGCGCGCCGAGCTGGCGCGCTGATTGAGCACCAGAAACACCACCGCCACCAGCACCAGCAGTAGTTGCAGGCCGAGGGATTCCAGATTGGGATAGACCCCAAGCACGTCGATGCGCGGGAAGTTGATGCCATTCATCGGCAACTTGCCCGCCGCCTGCAGCGCCGCCACACCCTTGCCAGCGAACACCACCGCCAACAAATACATCAACGCCGAATTGACGCCGAAGAACAGGCGCAGGGGCAGGCGTACGCTGAAGCGGAAGATCAACCAGGACAACAGCACCAGCCCGGCGACGGCGGCGAGAAATCCAGCGGCCACCATATGGTGGCCGGCGTCACCGGCCTGCACCCATAGGGTTTCGTAGAACAACACGGTTTCGAACACCTCACGGTACACGGCGATAAACGACAGCAGCGCCAGGGCCCACAGGGTCTGTCCGCCGGTGGCCTGCTGCACCTTGCTTTCGATGAATTCCTTCCAGCGCTGGGCCTGCAGTTTGTTATGCAGCCAGACGCCGACATAAAACAATATGCCCGCTGCGAACAAGGCGGTCAGACCCTCTGTGAGTTCGCGACTGGCGCCGCTGATATCGATGGCATACGTCGCCAGCGCCCAGGTGGCGAAGCCCATCAGCAGCGCCGCTATCCAGCCGGCGTGGATATAGGGCAGGCCATCACGCCTCTCGGTCTTGATCAGGAAGGCCACCACGGCCGCGAGCAACAATATCGCCTCCAGCCCTTCCCGCAGCAGAATGATGAAGGCGCTGGCAAAGGCCACCGAGGGTGTCAGGTCGGAGGTTTCGAGTAACTGACGCGCCTCACCCAACATGCCCTGTATCTTCACCACCTGGGCGCTCGCCACCGCCACCGGGCGGCCTTCCTTGAGCATGCCGCGATAGCTGAACATTTCCGTTTCGATGGCCACTTTCATCTGCGGATTGATGGCGGCGAGGCCGGTCTCCACCAACTCGAAACCTTCGAGATAGGCCGTCACCGCCATTTGATACGCCGCTTCGGGACGACCGTCGCGATAGAGGGCGAGGCTCTCGTCGAGGGTGCGTGCGCTGAAGGCCAGGGGCGATTCATGCGCGCCGGTCAACCTATCCGGCTGACTGCGCAGATAGGCCAGCACCTCGACCCCCGTTTTGCCATGGCTGGCTTGCACATCCTCGGGCGTTGCCTGGGTCAGGCCGGCGAGATTGGTAAAAATTTTTCCGTCGCCCGCGGCCCACGCGGCGGCACCGGCCTGGCGTTGTGCATCGCTGGCGAGAAAATTACTCACGTAGAACGCCAAGGCCCAGCGCTGGTCGTCCTTTAAATCATGGTAGGCCTTCATCGCCGTTCCATCGACGCCCAGGCTGATGGCGTTATACAGGGTGTACACGCTGCGCTGATCCTGACGTGCGTGTTCGTGAAAATCTTTGGGTCGCGGGTTCAGGCTGGCCGCCAGGGGGCCATCGCCATGGCCCGTGGCACCGTGACACGCCACGCAATTTTCACGGTAGAGGCGCGCACCGGCGGCGACTTCCGGGGCGTGCTTAGGTGCCACCACCAACTGATAGGCTTGAATCAGTGTCGTGCGCATACTGTGGGACAGTGTGGCGATTTGCTCGCCCCCGGCTTTGTGCTTGATGCGTTGCACCAGATCCTGGGCCTGCTGTTGCAGGGCCGCCTTCGCCGGGTTCGCCGGCAATTGGGCGACGAGGACGGCAACCCGTGTCGCGAATTCCTGCTGCTCAGCGTATTCGGGGGCGTTCACCACCTGACCATTGCGCACAGTGAGGGGGTAATCCACACCGATATACCCCAGCATGTGGGCGACGGTTTGCAGGTTGTCCGCCGCTTGGACCATCGGGGGTATCGTCACCAGGAACAGGGTAAGGCACAGGGGCAACCCTCTGCGGACAGCGTGTATTAAGTTCATATAAGTGCACTATTAAATGATAATGATTCTCAATTATCATGTTCGGCCGGCCGGCTGTCAAGCGCCCTTTGTGGCGGCCACTGCCCGAGGCGCGCTACCCTTGCAGAGTTCGGCCAAACCCTTAAATCCCTAGGCGCCCCTGATTGCCGCCGCCAAGATTAGGGACATCCTCTCGATGTGCGTTAAAATCACCTCCGTTTCTCCAGACACACCGCCCGATGTTTCAGTTCACCAGCCTGCCCCCGCTCTCCCTCTACATCCACCTGCCGTGGTGCGTGAAGAAATGTCCCTACTGCGATTTCAACTCGCATGCGTTAAAAGGGGATAGCGCGGACAGTCTGCCGGAAGACCGTTACATCGATGCGCTGATGGCGGACCTGGAACACGACCTGCCACGGGTGTGGGGCCGACCCGTGCAGAGCCTGTTTTTCGGCGGCGGCACCCCCAGCCTGTTTTCACCGGCGGCCATCGACCGGCTGCTGGCCGCGGTGCGTGCGCGCCTGCCCCTGCGGCCGGACGCGGAAATCACCCTGGAGGCCAACCCCGGAACGGTGGAGCTGGCGCGCTTCCAGGGCTACCGCGCCGCCGGCGTCAACCGCCTGTCCATCGGCGTACAAAGTTTTAACGCCGGCCACTTGCGCGACCTGGGTCGCATCCATGGACGCGATGAGGCGCTGCGCGCCGCCAGCGCTGCACGCGCCGCCGGTTTCGACAACTTCAATCTCGACCTGATGTTCGGCCTGCCGAACCAGACGGTGGACGAGGCGCGCGCCGATTTGCAATGCGCCCTCGACTTAAAGCCGACACATCTGTCCCTGTACCAACTCACCATCGAACCCAACACCTTGTTCCATACACACCCGCCGTCCCTGCCCGACGACGATCGCGTGTGGGAGATACAATCGGTACTCCAGGCGATGACGGCGGCGGCGGGTTTTCAGCATTATGAGATCTCCGCCTATGCGCGTGACGGCCTCCGCGCGCGGCATAACCTGAATTACTGGCGCTTCGGCGACTACCTGGGCATCGGCGCCGGCGCTCACGCCAAGATCACCGACGCCAACGGCATTACCCGTTTATGGAAAATCAAACAGCCGGCGGAGTATATGAGCAAGGCGGGCACGACCGCCGCCATCGGCGGTGAACAACGCCTGACGCGCGCAGACGCCGCCTTCGAATTTATGCTGAATGCCTTGCGCTTGAGCGACGGCTTCGAGCCAGCGTTGTTTCAAGAACGCACGGCGCAACCGCTGTCGTTGGTGGAGGCCGCCATGCAACAGGCGGAAACCCTGGGACTGATGGCGCGCCGCCACGACCGCATCCAACCGACAGAAAAGGGTTTACGTTTTCTCAACGATTTATTGTGCCTGTTCCTGCCCGCAACAAACGTCCACGACGACCCGCGTAACACCGGGAATGGCGGCCCGTTGCAAGCAGATGGACGGGGTTAGCCCCTAGATGAGTGGGCATAGGCGGCGGCGGCGCGACTTTGAGCATACCGGGCTTCTTGTTACCATAGCGCGCCTGGTGGTGGCCGCGTCAGGTGAATATTAAGGATGGTGCAAGAATAACAACCCTCAAGGCAGCTACACCGCACCCCATCCGGGATAACTCCATGACCTTGGTCATGTCATCGCCGACTATTCCGGTTCATGTTATTCATTCAATTTCAACGTTAGGAGCAGCCATGAAAATCGATCGTGCATTGATGAGTGTTGTAAGCGTGTTGCTGGGGCTGGCCTGCGCCGGGGCCGTGCAGGCGGCGCCACCGGTGACCCAAGCCGCCGGCAACTTGATCTATCTCGGCGCCAAGGGTGGCATCGTGAGCAACAATGCCGCGGGCGCGGGCAGCGCCGTTAATATCGGTGCCTATGGCGGTTACAACCTGCTGGGCGAAGGGGCGCGCTATCCAAAAAATCTAGGTGGCGGCACCTTATCCGCGGAAGGTGAGTTCACCCTCACTGCCCTGAAGGGCAGCACACGCGGCTATGGCGACTGGAAGATCATGACCCTGGCAGGCTATGCCGCCTATCGTTTCCCGCTACAGAACAAATTTTATCTCAAAGGCAAGGCTGGGGTGCGTTGGCAGGATATCGGTACCGGTGCGCCGGTGGGCTGGAATGGCTCCTCTACCGGTCTTTCCGTTGGCCTGGGTGGCGGTATGCAGCTTAATAAAGGTAACATCGAGGCGGAGATCACCATAGTCGACAGCGACATTACTTTTTTCAGTGTGGGCTATCTTTTCTGATCCGCGTAGCGGCGCAAGAATTACCACAAACCCGGCCGCAGGCCGGGTTTTTTGTTTGGCTGACCCGGTCAGCTGGACTGGGCGGGGAATGCGGTTACAATATCGCCAACCGCGGAATGAACCGGCAGGAATATATAACAGGGATGCACTTGTATTGCCGTCGGTGGCCGAACACAATGCGCCCGCGGTGCTACTGCGACAATCGGGGTGTCTGGCGCAAAACATTCCGTTGCCACACGCCGTAGCGGACGTATCCTGTTGCAGCTGCTAGGGAAGCTCTGATTAAGTCCCCACTGTCATTTCGACCGAAGGGAGAAATCCAGTAACACCGTGATGACGCTGAACCATCTCGATGCCAGATTTCTCGCTGTGCTCGAAATGACAACTTGTTCAGGGCTTCCCTAGCTTGCTAATCGCAGTGCGGAGAAAGAATGACTTACCTGTGGCTCAAATCCCTGCACATCATCTTCATGGTGACCTGGTTCGCCGGGTTGTTTTATCTGCCGCGCCTGTTTGTCTACCACGCCATGAGTGACGACCCGATCAGCCGTGATCGTTTTAAAATCATGGAACGGAAATTGTTTTACGGCATCATGACGCCCGGTGCGGTGCTCACAGTTTTTTTCGGCGCCTGGCTGTGGCTGGACCAGGGCTTTTCCGGCATGTGGCTGGAGATCAAACTGGGCCTGGTCATGGCGTTGATTGTTTATCATGTGTATTGCGGCGTGCTGCTGGCAGACTTCAAACAGGACCGCAACCGCCATGGCCATGTGTTCTATCGTTGGCTCAATGAGTTTCCGATACTACTGCTGATTCCGGTGGTGTTGCTGGTGGTGTTCAAACCCATGTAACCATCGGCGCAGCCTGTGACTGGACCTAACCTTAAAAAAATTTAAAATTCGTCACACTAGGAAGCCGTTGGAGGAGATAACGTTTAGACTGGGGGGAAAAATGCGTAGCAAGTTAATACTGTCGCTGTGGCTCATCGGCCCATACTTAATCATGAGTCACCCGGCACTGGCTGACCTCTACACCCTCGAGCAAGCAGTTGACTACACCCTGGCGCACAACCTCGACCTGGAGGCCGCCCACGAGCAGACGCGCACCGCTATCGAACATACTGCCGTGGCCCAGGGGGCACGCCGGCCGCAGGTGGACCTGCGCTACCTGCTGCGTCGCAGCGACAATCCACTGGATGCCTTCGCCGACAAACTCAACACCCGCAGCGTCAACCCCGCCACCGACTTCACTAGTAACGCGTTAAATCAGCCGGGCTCCAGTAGCTTGTCGGCGACTGAGCTGTCCGTGCACTTGCCAGTGTATACCGGCGGAAAATTGCGCGCCGCCTTACGCAATGCCGAGGACAGTGAACAGGCAACCCGGCTGCAGGCAGAGCGGGTGCGTGATCTGACAACCTTCCGTGCCCGCCAGGCCTATCTTGCGGCACAGGCCGCGACAGAGGCGGTGGCCATTGCTGACGATGCAGTGCAAGCGGCGCGCGGACACGCACAAACCACGGCGAGCCTGGTACGCCAGGGCCGTATCGTCGTATCGGACAGAATGACCGCCGAACTCAATTTGGCCGCAACCGAAAGCGCGCGCGAGCAGGCGCTCAACCGCCAACGCCGATCCCTGGACGAACTCAAGCTGGTCATGGGTATGCCCCTGGATGACACCCTGGAAATCCAGCCTTGGCAGCCCATCGCCGATGCCCCGGTCCTGGCACCCCTGGTTGAAAGCGAACAGCGCGCCCTGGCACAGCGCAAAGACCTGCAAGCGAACCAGTACCGCGTCAATGCCGGACAGGCGCGCGTGGACGTGGCGCGCGCCGCCTTCAAGCCACAGGTCAGCGTGGTGGCTGCGAGCAGTTGGTACGATGACAGCGTGTCCCTCGACAACCGCTCCACCAGCATCATGGGCGTGATCAGCATGAACCTCTATAGCGGCGGACAGGTTTCGCACGAAGTCGCCGCCGCCCGTTCCCAGTCCACAGAGAATGACATCCAGCTGCGCAATCAGGAGCGGGTAATCCGCAACGAGGTGCGCAGCGCCTACAGCAATCTCACCGAGGCCCTCGCGCGCTACCGCATCGCCGCGCAAAATGCCGACAAGGCGCGCGAGACCGTGCGCCTGGTGCGGCAACGCTACGGCGAAGGCCGCACCATCCTTATCGACGTACTCATGTCAGAGCGCGTACTGGTGGAGACACGCAATGAGCAGCTCGCCTCCGCCTATAGCATCGCCGTCAATCAGGCGGCGTTGCACCTGGCGGAAGGCATGCCGGACCACCCCTGATGGCCACTGCGGACACTGCGCTATGAATAAATTGATATCGGTGTTTATCTTGACTCTCGCCACCGTCCCACTGTTAGATGGCTGTCGCGCGCAAACGGCGACCCCGTTGCTCGCGCTGCCCAGCCTGCAACGACCCGTGGTTACACTTAAAGTTTCTGCGTCCGCTGCGTCACAGCGACTATTCATTCCTGTTGCTGCGTATGTTGAGCGTAGCGGTCTGCCGGGCGTATTCGTGCTGAATGCAGGCCAGGCGCGTTTCCGTATGGTGCGTATCGGCAAGCGCAGCGCCGGCCAACTGGAAGTGCTGAGCGGCCTCGGCGGGGACGAAACCCTGGTGCTGGGCGACCTCACGGATGTGCATGACGGCAGTCCGATCGTAGTCAGGTAATAAGGATCTCCATGGCAACGACACCCAAGAAAAATACTCATACCGACCAGACGCTGAACATCGCCGGTCGCGTCACCCAATATTTCATCAACAGCAAACTGACCATACTGGTCATCCTGCTCGCCCTGTTGGTAGGCGTCATGGCCATCGTCATCACGCCGCGCACAGAGAATCCCCAGATCGTGGTGCCGGCGGCAAATATTATAGTCTCCAAACCCGGGGCATCGCCGCGCGAAGTTGAACAGCTCATCGTCAAACCCCTGGAGGCCATTCTGCAGGGCATGAGTGGCGTCGAGCACACTTATGGCACAGCCATGGATTCCGTCGGCATCGTCAGCGTTCAGTTTTACGTCGGCCAGGACAAGGAAGACTCCCTGGTCAAACTTTATGATCGCATCATGAGCAATATCGATCATCTACCCCCCGGCGCGCGCCAACCACTGGTCAAGCCGGTGGATGTGGATGACGTACCCATACTGACCATCTCCCTTTCCTCCAGCGAAATGGACGACCGACGCCTGCGCAAGATCGCTGCCGAGGTGTTAGAGCACCTGCGCCGGGTGCAAGGCACGTCGGTGTCGTTCATCCACGGCGGACGCCTACGCCAGGTCAACGTGAACCTCGACCTGGAGCGCATGCAGCGCTACAACGTTACCCTGGTGAATATCCGTCAGGTCCTGGAAGCCACCAACATCGACATCCCCGCGGGCACCCTGGTGAACCATAACCGTGTCAGCACTGTCACCGCCGGTGGCTTGCTGCGCTCGGCGGAGGATGTGAAAGATCTGGTGGTGGCGCTCTACGCTCACCGTCCTGTCTACCTGAAGGATGTGGCCGATGTGACCGACGGTCCCGGTGAAATCGAACGCGTGCATCGCATCGGTTACGGTCCGGCCTACACCGGCCAGCGTGTCCCGGACTACGAAGTCCCCGCCGTCACCTTGGCCATCGCCAAACTCAAGGGCACCAACGCCGTGAGCGTTACCCAGGACGTACTGGCGGAACTCGCGCGCATCCGACCTTCTGTCATTCCTCCGCAGGTGAACGTCAATATCACCCGCAACGATGGGCAGCGCGCCAACGATGCCGTCAATCTCCTGATGGAGCACCTGGCCATCGCTATCGCCACCGTGGTGTTGCTGCTGGTGGCCTTCCTCGGCTGGCGTGCCGCGAGTATCGTGACGATTACGATTCCGTTGATCCTGTTTATCACGCTGAGCATAGGCATGCTTGCCGGGCAGAGCATCAACCGCATCACCCTGTTCGCACTGATTCTGTCCCTCGGTCTGCTGGTGGATGATTCCATCGTCGTGATCGAGAACATCTTCCGTCATTACGCCAAGGCCGGGGCCGATCGCCTGAACTCGGCAGTGCACGCGGTGAATGAGATCGGCAAACCCACCAACCTCGCGACCTTGACTGTCATTCTGGCGTTCTTGCCCATGCTCTGGGTGGGCGGCATGATGGGCCCGTACATGGGGCCGATACCCTTCAACGTGCCGGTGGCCATGCTCACCTCGCTGTTTATCGCTTATACCGTAGCGCCCTGGGCTGCCTACCGCTGGCTGAAAATCAAAGGTGGTACGCACGCCGCCGAACATACCCCCGGCGCCATCGAGCGGGTGTATGCCGCTATCATGCGACGCCTGCTCGATAGCCGGATGGCACGCAACGGTTTCTTCGCCGGCATCGCACTGCTGATGCTATTGGTCTTGGCCATGCCCGCCTTCAACCTCGTGTTGTTTAAGATGCTGCCCAAGAACAACACCAATACCTTCAACATCACCATTGATATGCCAGCGGGCACCAGCCTGGAAGACATGGATCGGGTCACACGCCAGGTCGGGGATGTGGTGCGACAACATGCGCAGGTGGACAACTACGAGGCCACGGTGGGCGAACCCGGCGTATTGGATTTCAATGGTTTGCTGCGCGGCGCCGGATTGAAACAGGAGCCGAACATGGCCGAGGTGCGCGTCAACCTTCGGGACAAAGCCGAGCGCAAGGAGTCGTCCATAAATGTTGTGCTCGACCTGCGTGCGCCCTTGGCCAAACTGGCCAAGGCAACCGGTGCCAATATCAAACTGGTGGAGGACCCGCCGGGTCCGCCAGTGCGCGCCACCCTGTTGGCTGAGCTCTATGGCCCGGATTACAACCGTCTGCGCCAGATCGCCGCAGACTTACGGCGTGGCGTCTTCGACAATACGGTGGATGTGGTGGATACCGATGTCAGCGATACCGCGGACACCACCGAGTACCGCATCGATGTCGATCGTCAGAAGGCCGCGCTGGCGGGCATACTGCCGGCGCAAGTGGCGGAAACCCTGCAAGCCTTTCTTGCCGGCTACAATGTCGGCACGGTGCACTTTGATGATGAAAAAGAACCGGTACCGATCCGCTTTCAGATTCCCATTGCGGATCGGGTCACACCGGCGGATCTACGCAAGGTTTTCTTTACCACGCCCCAGGGTAATCAGGTGCGGCTGACGGATATCGCCCGCATCGTGACAACCAGCGCCCCCAAACTGATACTGCACAAGGATCAGCGTCCGGTGGTTTACGTGAGTGGTGAACTCGGCTCCACCAGCCAGGTCTACGCGGTATTGAACATGTGGCGTTATCTGCGCGCCCATCCGCTGCCGGGCGATGTTCAACTCAAACAGTATTTCATGGCGGACCCCGACACCCTCGGTTATAGCCTGCGTTGGGATGGGGAGATGCGCCTCACCCTGGATGTGTTCCGTGATCTGGGTTCAGCCTTCGCCGTGGCGATACTGTTGATCTATCTTGTCTTGGTGGGCTACTACCGGTCCTTTGCCACGCCGCTCATTGTCATGGGCGCCATCCCCCTGACCATCATCGGCGTACTGCCCGGTCACGCCCTCATGGGCCAGTATTTTACCGCCACCTCCATGATTGGGGTGATCGCCCTGGCGGGTATCGTGGTGCGCAACTCGCTACTCTTGATCGATTTTATTCTCGACTTCCGCAGGCAAGGTCACGATCTGCGCGAGGCGGTACTGCAGGCGGGCATTACGCGCATGCGTCCGATCCTGTTGACGGCCTTCGCCATCGTGCTCGGAACGGCCATCATGGTGGTGGACCCGGTCTTCGGTGGGTTGGCGGTATCACTCATCTTCGGCACCCTGGCGTCGACCATCCTGACGCTGCTGGTCATCCCCTTGGTCTACTTTGTGTATGAACGACGCAAGTTGAAGCCAACCTGATGCACTGATCGAGTAGTCCCTGGCGAGTAGTCCCTGGGGCGTGGGCCTAGGCCCACAGACGCTGCCACCAGCGCCGCCGATTTTGCGCCAAGGTCTGTTTGTCTTTCAATTCCTTGGGCGGGATGCGGCTCATGACCCAGCCGGGCAGGGGCGGGTTGTCGCTGTACCCGCAGGACACCCCCAGGTTGCTGGGGTCGAAGATTTTAATAAAGGTAGGATCGGTCTTGCTGTCGGCATAAACGATGCCGCAGTACTCCTCGTCGTGTTCCTTGTGCAGCAAGGCGTCCACCTCATGGACAAAACGTATGACTTGCTCCTCGCCGATCGCCTGCTGCGGTACCGGC
>JAYUBZ010000028.1:0-2286 GCA_043740595.1 Gammaproteobacteria bacterium | reverse complement strand
CTGGACGTCGCCTATCAGGAGGTCAAGGCCAAGGTCGACGGCGTGGTGAAGCGCCTGCCGGTCAATGCCGATCCGCCGGTGACCAACAAGGTGGAAGTCGGCGCCAACGCGGTGCTGATCGTGGCGCTGCAGGGCGACCGCACCCTGCAGCAGCTCAACACCTATGCCGACGAGGTCATCAAACCCAAACTCGAAACCATCAGCGGCGTGGGCGAGGTGACGATCGAGGGCCAGATCAAGCGCACCATTCGTCTGTGGCTGGACAACGGGCGTTTGAGTGCCTATCGCCTGTCCGCGGTGGATGTGAAAAAAGCCTTCGAACGCGAACACATCGTGTTGCCAGCGGGATTCATCGATGGCCAGAGCCGTGAATTGCTCATCAAGTTCGACGCGGAGTTCAACGACCTGGCGGGTATGCGCCGCCTGGTGGTCGCCTACCGCCAGGGTGCGCCGATTTATCTGCAGGATGTGGCGCGTGTCGAAGACGGACTGGAAGACGCACGCAAACTGGCGCACTACAACGGCCAACCCGCCGTCGGCCTCGGCATTATCAAGGCCAGCGGCGCCAACACCGTGTCCGTGGTGAATCTGGCGAAAGAGCGCATCGAGAAAGACATCATCCCCAACCTGCCGCCAGGGATGACGCTGCACTATTCGTCTGACGACTCCATCAGCATCCGCCAGTCCATCAGTGCACTGCTGGAGCATCTGCTGCTCGGCACCCTGTTTGCCGCGCTTATGGTTTTTCTGTTCCTGAAAAGCGGGCGCTCGACGCTGATCATCGCGACCGCTATTCCCGTGTCCCTCATGACGACCTTCGGTGTGATGTATTTCGTCGATTACACCCTCAACAAGATCACCCTGCTGGGACTGCTGCTGCTCATCGGCGTGGTGGTGGATGACGCCATCGTGGTACTGGAAAATATCTTCCGTCATCGTGAAGACGATCATGAGTCCATGGAAAAGGCCGCCGTCGAAGGCGCTAACCAAGTGGTGTTCGCGGTGCTGGCGTCGTCCCTGACCCTGGTAGCGATCTTTTTGCCCGTCGCGTTTATCAGCGGCATACTCGGCCGCTTCCTCGGCTCCTTCGCCCTGGTGGTGACCATCGGCGTGCTCGCCTCGCTATGGGTATCGCTCACCCTCACGCCCATGTTGTGTTCGCGTTTCCTGACGCTGCCCAACCACAACACCCGGCTGTACCGCTTCCTGGATAGCGCCTTCAACCGGCTGGAGAGCGGCTATCGCTCGCTCCTCGCCCTGGCCACGGCAAATCGTTGGAAGGTGATCTTGCTGGCCCTATTGATTGTGGCGTCCAGCGCCTTCTTTTTTATCCGGGTGGGAAAAACATTTATCCCGGAAGAAGACGAGGGTCGCTTCGTGGTACGCATGCAGACGCCCCTTGGATCCAATCTGGACTACACCGTCGGCCGCTTGAACAAAGTTGAGGCAATACTGGCCCGGCACCCGGAGATTAGCAGCTACTTTTCCGCCATCGGCCAGGGGGATACCGGCCAGGTAAGCACGGCTGGCATCTCTGTGACCATGCTGGATCGCACCCAGCGCCGCATTTCCCAGTCCGAATCCATGAGCGCGCTGCGTAAGGAACTGGGGCAGATCCCCGGCGCCCAGGTGTTTGTCGTGCTGCCCGCCATCATCGGCGGAATGCGCAGCGAGCCCCTGCAATTCGGCATCGTCGGACCGGACCTGCAGAAAATAAATCAACTCTCCGATGAGATGATCGTGCGCCTCGGCAAACTCAGCGGCATCGCCAAACTGGACAAGGACCTGAAACTGGATCTCCCCGAGGTGCGCCTCATCATCGACCGTGAGCGCGCGTCGCAACTGGGGGTCACCGCGGACGATATCGCCCAGACGCTGAGCATCATGACGGGTGGCCTCAACATCGCGGAGTACAAAGATAACAACCAACGCTACAAGATCCGCATGCAGGTCGAGAAAAAAGAACGCAGCAGCATCCAGGATCTGCAACGCCTGTATCTGAAGAACAGGAATGGCGAGCTAGTACGACTGGACAGCCTGGTGAAGGTCGAGGAAGGCGTAGGCCCGGCGGTGATCACCCGACGCGACCGCCAGTACGCCGGCTTCATTTACGGCAGCCTGGAAGGACTGCCCCTCGGCAGCGCCACCACTGAAGTCAAAAAGATCGCCGCCGACATCCTGCCAGCCGGCTATTCCATCGCCTTCACCGGCCAGGCGGAGGAATTCGCCAAGACCGGCGGGTATGTGCTGTTCGCCTTCGGCATGGCGTTGATCATGATCTACATG